>NZ_PDJV01000007.1 GCF_004116465.1 Arcobacter sp. F2176 | reverse complement strand
AATTATACTTTCTTATTATATAAAAAGTTATAGAAGACTTGAATTTCAATAACTTTAAGTAATTATACTTTTTCCTTTTTTTAGAAAAAACTCTTCAGGAACAACAGAATCATTTAAAAGAGAAGAGATAGGTTTAAGACTAAAAGTAAAACCTAGAATAACAAATAATAAAATTATTTTACAAATCAATGCGGTTCTTGAAGATGCAAAAGAATCAAACACTAGTGAGAATATAGATACATCAAAAAAAGAAGTTATTACAACGGCTATTTTAAACAATGCAGAAAGTGTAATAATCGGAGGATTAATAAAATCTAAAAAAATTCAAGCAGAATCAGGGCTTCCCGTTTTAAAAGATATTCCAATACTTGGTACTTTATTTAAAAATGAAAAATATATAAATGATAAGATAAATCTTGTAGTAATTATAACACCATATATCGTCCCAAAAGATTCAACACTTAGTATTATAAAAAGTAAGGTTGATTATTTACAAAGTTTAGAAGATATTTATGTAAACAGTTTAATAAAAGAGCTTGAAAACAAAAAAATAGAAAAAAGTAGTGTGCATAAAAGCAGTTCTTCGAATGTATTAGAAAAAATATATAATAATGTTGATAAGTGATACTTATTTCTTCTTTTTAATTCTTGTTTTAGAGACTCTTTTATCATTTATTTTATAATTAAATTCCAAGTATTTTTCTATCATATATTCAGACAAATCATACATCTCATCTAGGTTTGTCTTAATCTTCCATAAATTAACTTGTTCTTCCTTCGAGAGTTGTTTTTTTATTTTGATATTATTTTGATTATAAATATTTAAAAATTTTTCAGTTGGAAAATTTTGAATTAGAGTATGGTTAAAAAAGGATTTCTCTTGTTCTTTTTTAAAATAATGTATTAATGAAAAAGCTAATAATTCTGGTATCCAAAAAGAACCTTTTGTTATTTTATTAGAGAATATTGAAGTTAAATATTGATAATAAACTCGCATTGGTTCAAGATTTTTTGAAAGTTTTAAAAATTTAGGAGATAGATTTTTATTTTTTAATATATAAAGTAAAGTTTCCCTTACAATTATATTTGATTCTAAGTAGTTTTTTAACTCATGAATACTTTTATTTATGAAATCAATAACTTGACTATCTATTAAAAGATTTTTTTTTATAGTATTATCTTTTATTTCAATTTTTTCATAATCACTTAAAAGCATATGAACTATTAATAATAAAGTATCAACTTTTACCTTTTTTAAATTAAAAGAGTTACAATACTTCGAGACTAATTTTAATTGTTCATTCTTATCCATAAACACCCTAATTTTTAGATTTATCTATTTTAGGAAAAAAAAATTATTACTTCTTCTTTTTTTGTGCTTTGTTTATAATCATTTTGTGCTAATTTTATAGTTTAAAAGTGCTATAATATTTTATGAAAAAAGATACATTGCAAAAAAGAACAAAAATAGCTAATGATATTATGTATTATATCTATACTCATATTGATATACATATTGATATAGAAGAGTTAAGTATTGATCTAAATGTTAGTAAATTTCATATGCATAGAATTTTTAAAGATGCTTTTGGAAAAAACATTTATGAGAGTATCAAGTCAATAAGGCTTCAAAAAGCATCAAATCTACTTTTGACAAATAAATATTCTACAATATCAAATATTGCAAACCAGTGTGGATACTCTTCTCAATCTTCATTTATAAAAAGTTTTAAAGAGAGATTTGAAATGACTCCCAAAGAGTGGAGAAGTACAGGGTATAAAGATTACTCACACAAAATCTTACAACAATCACAAAAAGCAATGGAATCTACTGCAGATTTTAGTGATATGACACCAAGTATCGTAAAGATGCCATTTTTTGAGAGTTTTTACATAAGAAACAATGGTTACAATGCAAATATAAAAGAGACCTGGCAGAAGCTTCAAACTTGGATTTTATCAAATGATATAAAAAACTATCAACAAATAGCACTATTTCATGATAATCCAACTATTACACCATTAAATGAGTGTCAATATATTGCCTGTATTGTAACAGATGATAAGAATATAAAAAGTGATAGACTCCCAAATTTTAAGATATCAGAGGGTGTTTATGCCAAATTTGATTTAGTAGGTAAAAGGGGTGATATTCTTAAATTTATACATTGGGTTTATCATGAATGGCTTCCTAAAAGTGAGTATGAAACTACAACTAAACCCTCATATGTAATATATAGAAAGAATAACTTTTTAAATGAAGAAAATGAGTTTGATTTGAGTTTTTATGTATCTATAAACTATTGATTATTTTATATATTTTCTCATCAGTATATTAAAAATACTCAAGTCTTTTATTAGTTTTTCTGGAGCTTGAGAGTTTATTATTTTATTGCAATCATTACATAAAATACTCAAGTTCTCAAAATGATAAGTTCCCCCTTGGTCTAAATCTTTTATTAGTAATAACATAGAAGTATCTATTTTAATACTTTTACCACATCTATTACACTTATAATTATCTCTTTTTAAAACGAAGTTTTTTCTTCTAAGAAGATTATTCGGAGTACTATTTTTAGGAATAGATTCTTTTTCATAACTTGCCCACAATAGATCTTTTGGTATGTTTCTTTGAGTTCTTTTTTCATATGGCAATTCTATAAACTGTTTTGTCATTTCTTCCAAAATCAATATTCTTGCTTGGTCGTAAGGGTTTGTTTTGCTTATTAAATTAATTCTTGAAAAATCAAAATTTACTTTTGGATATCTGTTTTTTAAGTAAATAGTTATCTCATGTACAAAAAAAGAAATGTTATTTTTAGTATAATATTTTTTAAATATTTTTTTTCTATAGATATAAAAAGGCAATATACAAGCAATTATGATTGATGATACGATTATATAATCTAAACCAAGAATCATAATTAACAGCTAAATTATTTTAGGGTCTAAAGTATGATTTTTTAAAGTAGTTTTTGCTAAATCATGTTCCCCAATAGCTAAGTTTTCAAGCTCATTTATATGTAAAACTGGAAGATTGATTTCTCTTCCTATTACACTTTCCATATTTTTTCTATTAAAATCTAATAGGTAAAAATCTTGATCATTATCTACAACTATAAAATCAGCTCCACTATCATAAGCATCAAGCATTAAAGTTGAAGTTAATTTATAAGTTAATTCTGGATTTAAGTGAAAAGTATCTTTTGCTAAATCTTGATTTAAAGATGCTAAGTCAAGTACTTTTGCTTTAAGTTTTGAAATTAAGTTTGATTTATCTAGTGAATCTTCTGTTTTTAAATACGCCAAATTAAAGTCTTTGAAGTCATGTTTTATTTCTTGTGCTTTTTTAAATGTACCAAAATTGATTGTTTTTGATATAGAAGATTTAAAGTTTTGTCTATCAATAGTTTTTGAAATATTTAGTTTATTTTTTAAATTTACAATTTTATCTTCAATATTTTGGTCAAAGTTAAAAATTCTATTTCTTAAGCTTGTATGAAACTCTATTCCATATTCACACTCTTTGATTGTATATAGTATTTCATTTTCTTTTTCTGGAAATCTTTCTATTAAATCAGAAGCTAATAAAACAATAGCATCTCCTATATAGTTATGTTCCATATTTAAAGTATTTGAAGCATAAAAATATACCTTATACGATAAATACAATTCTTCTATTTTTTTATCAATGTGAGTAGCTATTAAATCTGTAGTTATAAATTCATTTAGTATTGAAATTTTAGAAGTAAAATCCTCTTCATTGATTATAAAATCTTTATTTGCTCTTCTTATACTTAGAGGTTCTATTTTTATATCACTACCAAAGTTATCTTTTATTTGTTTACAAGTAGTCATTACACTCATGTAAATACCATTTACAACAAAGTAACTGTTTGGAGTATTTTCAAAAGAGAATTCATCTTCACTATTAAGTTTATTTAATACAGTCAAAAGTGTATTATTGTCCTCAACATTTAAAAAATGTTTTGTGTAATATGGTAAATAGTCTGATTTACAATCAAATCTAAATAAAGAAATTTCAAGCTTCATAATCGTACCTTAATTTTATACAAGTCAATTTTAGTCAAATATCTCTTATAAAATAATAATCATTACTTAAAAATAATAATTATTCATTAAAACTTTTGATATTGACACCTATTTTTACTAATTTCCCTTCTAAATCTTCATATCCTCTATCTAAATGATAAATTCTATGAATATTTGTTTCACCATCTGCCACAAGTGCTGCTAAAACTAAAGCAGAACTAGCTCTTAAATCTGTAGCCATAACATCTGTACCGTTTAGTTTATTTGGAGTACCAGTTATACTTGCTATATTTCCATTAAGATGAATATCTGCACCCATTCTTAAAAGCTCACTTACATGCATATACCTATTTTCAAACAATCTTTCATCAATAGTACTTGTCCCATTTGCTTGGGTTGCAAGAGCCATAAATTGAGCTTGCATATCAGTTGGAAAGCCTGGATATTCTGTTGTTATTATATTTACAGCTTTTATGTTATCACTTGGAAAAATAGTGATTTCATTTTGTGTTGTTTCAATTTTAAAATTCATCTCTTCAAGTTTTGATATCACAGCTTCTAAATGCAAAGGTTGTACATGCGTAATTGTCAATTTAGAATTTGTAATTGCTCCTGCACATAAATATGTTCCAGCTTCAATTCTATCAGGTATTACATCAAAATCTTTAAATTCCAAAAGTTTTTTATTTGTACCCATAATTGTAATATCAGAACTACCGATTCCGCTTATATCTAATCCTGCATTTTTCAAAACTTCACATAATTGTACTATTTCAGGCTCTTTTGCACAATTGATAATTTGTGTTTTACCAACAGCAAGTGCTGCTGCCATAATTGCATTTTCTGTTCCACCCACGGTTACTTTGTCAAAAACAATTTTTGCACCCTTTAATCCATTTGGTGCAGTTGCTTTTATATATCCAGCTTTTATTTCTATTGTTGCACCCAATGCTTCCATAGCTTTTAAGTGTAAATCAACAGGTCTTTGCCCAATAGCACAACCACCAGGAAGAGAAACTTCACAATGCCCAAATCTTGCAAGTAGTGGTCCTAATACTAAAATTGATGCTCTCATTGTTTTTACAATATCGTAAGTCGCTTTTGTCTCTTTTAGATTTTGTGTAGAAATTTTTATTTTATTTTTGTCTTTTGAATAATCAGCCCCTAACATTTCTAGTAACTTTAACATTGTATTTATATCAACTACATCTGGAAGGTTTCCGATATTGATTTGATTATTTGATAATATAGTTGATGCAAGTAGCGGTAAAGTGGCATTTTTAGCCCCTGATATTTTTATTTCACCTTGAAGATTTTTAGAAGATTGTATTTTTAGATATTTCATTTTGTTCCTATTGGTTTAGTTCTGTATTTTTAAATGTATTAAAACTATTTATTACTTATTGAGAATAACCGGATTTTAACAAAAGATTAATTAAAATTCGGTTTTTACATCCTAGGATTATAATGGACACTCAAACAATACAAGGCATAAAGTTTATGCTTTTTGCATCACTTTTATTTGCTTTTATGGGAGCTTTTGCAAAAGAACTAAGCTCTTCAATGAGTTCAATTGAAGTTGTATTTTTCAGAAATATATTTGGAGTAGTCTTAATTGCTATTTCTTTATACAAAAAACCAGTAAAGCAAATAGGTGGAAAGCCTTTATTACTATTTTTCAGAGGTTTTGTTGGTTTTTTAGCCCTGCTTACATTTTTTTACAATATTTCAAATATTTCACTTGCTGAAGCTATGACTTTTTCTAAAACTTCTACAATATTTACAGCTATTTTTGCATATATTTTCATAAAAGAAAAATTAGGATTAAGAGGATGGATAGGGGTATTTATTGGATTTATTGGAATACTTTTTATTACAAAGTTTGATGGAAGTACTTTAGATAAAACAGATTGGCTTGGTATTTTTTCAGGAGTAGGTGCTGCATTAGCATACACTTCAGTTAGAGAACTGAGAACTTTTTATGATACTAGGGTTATAGTTTTGTCATTTATGACAATAGGAACAATAGGTCCTATTATCTTGATGGTAATTGCAAACTTTTATTCAAATAGTACTTTTGATTTTATGTTTGGGAAATTTACGATGCCAAATCTAAATGATTTGTTATATATAACTCTTATGGGAATAACTGCTACATTTGCTCAAATTTATATGACAAAAGCTTATGGGGTTGCAAAAGCTGGAATAGTAGGAACAATTTCATATAGTAATTTAATTTTTGCAATAATTCTAGGTGTAATATTAGGGGACAAATTTCCTGATATTTGGATATCATTAGGTATAATTTTAATTATTATTAGTGGAGTTTTAGCTTCAAGTAAAAAATAAGGAGAAAATGTGAGTTTTGATTGGGAATTTTCAACAATAGAATGGAGTATTATTATACTTGTAATATTTGCTTGGTATATACATGATAAATATGTTCAAAGAAAACATCAATTATTGGTAAATTATCCAATTATTGGAAGATTGAGATTTGTTTTAGAAGAAGCAAGGGAACCATTTAGACAATACTTTGGTGATGAAAAGTTTTATGAGTCAAAAGATAAACTAGACTGGCTTAATAAGGCATGTAGAGATTTACCTAATTATGCTTCATTTTCTCCAAGTCAACCTTTGCCATATCCTAAGTTTATGATAAGACATGCCAATATAGTTTTAAATGAAGATGAGATTGAAGGGGGATTTGAAGTAACTTTTGGTCCAAGAAGGAAAAAGCCTTTTATTTCTAAATCTATAATTGGAAGATCTGCTATGAGTGATGGTTCTATTTCTCCTGAAGGAACAAGAGCATTTGCTAAAGGAGCTTTAGAAGGACAATTTCCTATAAACACAGGTGAAGGTAGTGTAACATCAAACTTTTTTGTAACACATCAAAATTACAAAGCTGATTATATGAAAGTTGTACACGGAACAAAGTTTGAAAAAAAGATAAAAGATGTAGTTCAATTCTTTTTTAATGGAGCAGTTGCGGCTGATGTTTATAGAAAATTAGTATTTGGGAAAGACCCAGAAGCTGAAACTTATATATTTGATTTACAATCATCACTGTTTCACAGAATAAACTGGGATGCTCCTTTAGAGTCTTTTCCAAAAGAAGTTCCAACAGACTTACCTGATATCACATTCCAAATAAGCTCTGGATTGTATGGTGCTAGGGATAAAGCTGGTAAATTTGACCCTATAAGATATGAAAAAGTTATGAAATTTTGTCGTATGACAGAGATAAAAATGGCACAAGGTGCAAAACAAACAGGTGGAAAACTAGCTGGTCATAAAGTTACTCCTGCAATTGCTTATTATAGAGGTGTTGAAGCATATAAAGATGTTTTTTCACCAAATAGATTTCCTTATGCAAATACTATTGAAGAACTTTTTGATTTCATTGGACAATTACAACAAATCTCTGAAAAACCAGTTGGAGTAAAAATTGTTATTTCTGATTTAGATAATATCGAACCTTATGCTAAAGAGATTAAAAAAAGAATAGATGAAGGAAAAGATTCATATCCTGATTATATTGCTATTGATGGAGGAAGTGGAGGAAGTGCTACTGCTCCAATTGAAACAATGGAAAGAGTAGGTCTTGATATTAAAGATTCTATTTATTTAGTAGATAAAGTATTATCTGAATATGGAGTTAGAGATAAAATTAAACTTGTAGCTAGTGGAAAAGTTTTAACTCCTGATGATGTTATAATAATCATGTCTTTAGGAGCAGATTTTATTCAAATTGCAAGGGGATTTATGATGAGTGCTGGATGTATTAGAGCTAGATATTGTTCTGGCACGACAGGTCATGATTGTCCCGTTGGACTTGCTACTCAAAATAAATCTAAAAGAAAAAAATATTTTGTGCACAAACAAGCTAAAAAAGTAGCAAACTATCATAAAAATTTACTAAAAAGTGTAAAAAGTATGTTAGCAATTATGGGACTTAAAAATGTAGGACAATTAAATAAACATAGAATAATGTTTATAGATAAAGATGCAAAAGTTTATGATAATATGGATGATGTATTTAAAAGAAAATTAAAAATCGGTAGAGATTTAGAGGATGAATATCATGAACATGGATAAAGTTATTTCTGGATTTTTTATAATTTTAGCAATGACCGTAAACTTTGGATTTGTGTATGGTGACTTAGATACTATGACTCACCATAGTAAATATGAACTTTTTGCTGCAATTATTATAAATGTAATTGCAACAGTTCTTAAATTGGGTGATAGAACTCAAGTTGGTTCTGTACTTTTAGCAACTTCACTTGTTGCAGATATACAATTGATATCTGCAGCTTCTGTTTGGACAATAGCTACATATGCAAGTATAGTTACTTCTGAAGTTAGTACAACTATCGTATCTCTTTCAGCTGGGGCATTATTAGCAAATATTGTTTCTGTGCTTCTTTATGTGGGAGATACATTAAAATCAAAACGATAGTTTCCTTGAAAACGATAGTTTCTTTGAAAACGATAGGTTAAATTTTGGCAAATAGTACATTGTGGATAGTTCTTCTTAGAATGAGAATGCCTTTTATTGTGATAATTGTAACATACACTATTGCAATAACTGGACTTTTATTAATTGATGGAGTTGATAATAAAGGTAATGTTTATCATATGTCAATTTTTGATGCTTATTATTTCATAACATATACTGCTACAACTATTGGATTTGGTGAAACACCATATGAGTTTACTTATCCTCAAAGAATGTGGGTTAGTTTTTCAATTTATCTTACAGTATTAGGTTGGTTTTATGGCATAGGTACTCTTGTATCTTTGTTGCAAGATAAGATTTTATTAGAAGAGCTTAGAAGAAATAAGTTTAAAAGAAATGTAAAAAAGATAAGACAAAGTTTTATTATAGTTTTAGGATATAACAATATCACTTCGGAAATTATAAAAAAAGCTTTAAGCTATGACATAAGAACTGTAGTAATAGAATCAGATGAAAATAGGGTAAATGATTTACTTTTAGAAAATTTTACGCCTTATGTGCCAGTATTACTTTCAGATGTAAGTTCACCAAAGACTTTAGAAGAAGCAGGAATTAAAAAAAGTAATTGCAGGGGATTAGTGTGTTTATTTAATGATGATAAATTAAATTTAAAAGTTGCAGTTATGTCTAAACTTTTAAATAGAAATATAAAACTTGTAGTAAAAGCAACAACTGAGAATCAAGGTGAAAACCTTGAAGATATTGGAGTTGACATTGTGGCAAATCCTTTTTCTATTATTTCAAAAGAAATTGATGTAGCTTTCAAAGCACCAAATATTTTAAAATTAGAAAAATGGATTTATAAACTAGATAATTTGAATGCGCAAACTCCTAATTTCCCCATGGGAAGATACATAATTTGTGGTTTTGGTCGTATGGGAAATTATTTACATAATCGATTGAGTGATAATGAAATAGAGTTAGTTTTTATTGAAATTGATGAAAAAAAACTTGTTAATTATAAAGAAGATAGTGTTTCAAGAATAATTATTGGTGACGCAGATGATAAAAAAGCGCTTACAAAAGCTGGAATTCTTGAAAGTGTTGCTATAATTGCTGCGACAAATGATGATACAACTAATTTATCTATTTTAAGTAGTGCTAAAAGATTAAACCCAAAAATAATTACAATAGCAAGACAGAATGAATTAGGTTATGTCTCAATGTTTGAAAACTCTAGAATTGACCATGTCTTTTTACCTGCAAATATTTTAATTAATAAAACAACAAATGCTTTAATAAATCCTTTATCAGACATGTTTATTCAAGAGATGATAACTAAAGATGAAAATTGGGCATCAAACTTAGTGAAGAGATTAACTCAAACTATAGATGAAAGTCCTTTATTGGAATCAATTGAAATAGATAATTATGATGCCCCCGAAATTTATAAACATCTAGATAATGGCGAAGAGATAAAATTAAAGATATTTAGAACATCTTTGCATAATAGAGAGTTAAATAATAATGTAGTACCCTTAGCTTTAATAAGAGGTGGTGAAAAGTATTTAATCCCTGATTGGGATATGCCCTTAGAAAAAGATGATAAAATACTTTTTGCTTGTGATAAATATGCAAGAGATGATATGCAATATATCGCACAAAATATTTATGAATTTTATTATGCTTATAGTGGAAAAGAAAAAAGAACAATTTTAAGAAGGATATTAAAGTGAAAGTTTTAGCTGGACCTTGTGTTTTAGAAGATAGAGACACAGTATTTAGAATAGCTGAAAAATTGAAGCCTTTAAGTGAAGATAAAAGAGTAGAATTTTATTTTAAAGCTTCATTTGATAAAGCAAATAGAACAAGTTTGGATTCATATAGAGGACCTGGGCTTGATGATGGATTGAAACTTTTTGAAGAGATTAAAAAAGAATTTGGATATAAACTTATAACAGATATTCATGAGTCTCATCAAGCAGCACCTGCTTCTGAAGTTATGGATATATTACAAATACCTGCATTTTTGTGTAGACAGACAGACTTACTTGTAGCTGCTGCAAAAACATCATGTATAATAAACGTAAAAAAAGGTCAGTTTTTAGCAGCTGATGCTATGCGACATCCAATTGATAAGATACTAAAAACAAGAGGAGTTGATGAGGTTAGTTACCAAAATTCTCTTGATAATAATGTATGGCTTTGTGAAAGAGGAAATACCTTTGGTTACGGAGCACTTGTCGTTGATATGAGAAATTTACTTCTAATGAAAGAGTATGCACCAGTTATTTTTGATGCAACTCATTCTGTTCAAATACCAAGTACAGGAGGAACAACAGGCGGAAATTCTGCTTTTGTTCCATCTATGGCAAAAGCAGCCGCAGCTGTTGGTGTTGATGGCTTCTTTTTTGAAACACATACAGACCCAAGTGTTGCAAAAAGTGATGGTCCAAATATGTTAAAAATCGAAGATTTATACAAGACTATAAATGAGATTTTTGCAATCCAAGGGGCTTTAGGATATAATTAGCCCCTTATATAAAATTTTCGGAGAAATTTAAATGAATATTATTGAAGGTAAATTAAGACTTGACGGTAGCGAAAAAGTTCTTATTATAAATGGTAGATTTAATCATATTATTACTGATAGGTTAGTTGAAGGTGCAAAAGATGCCTTTATTAGACATGGTGGAAATGAAGCAAACCTTGATTTAGTTTTAGTTCCTGGTGCATTTGAAATTCCTTTTGCCCTAGAAAAAGCATTGGCTTCAAACAAATACGATGCTGTATGTTGTGTAGGTGCAGTAATAAGAGGAGCAACTCCTCATTTTGATTATATATCTGCTGAAGCTACAAAAGGTATCGCAACAGTTGGTATCAAATCAGGTAAACCTGTAGCAAATGGTGTTTTAACAACTGATACTATTGAGCAAGCAATTGAGCGAGCTGGAAGTAAAGTGGGGAACAAAGGTTCTGAAGCTATGATTACTATTATTGAAATGTTAGATTTATATAAAGAGATGGGAAAATAGATTGGCAACAAGAACACAAGCAAGAGAGTCTGTAATAGGGCTTCTTTATGCATATGATTTAGGTAATGAGGGAATTGTAAAATTCGTTGATGAAATCCTAGAAGATAAGAAAATAAGAAATAAACAAAAAGAGTTCGCTTTAAATTTATTTAATGGTGTAGTAAATAACTATGCAGTTATTAATGAGCATATTGAATCTCATCTTAATCAAGGAACTATAAAAGATATAGGTTCTGTAGAAAAATCAATTTTAAGACTTGCTATTTATGAAATATTATTTGAAACACTTGATAGAGCTATTATTATAAATGAAGCAATTGAATTGTCAAAAAGATTAGCAAGTGATGGTGCACCAAAATTCATAAATGGTGTATTGGATAAAGTTACTAAGGAAGCTTAATGAAACTATGTATTTCATTGGATTTACCAAGTGCAGATGAAAATCTTGAATTAGTAAAAAAAGTAAAAGATTATGATGTTTGGTTAAAAGTAGGATTTAGAACATATATAAGAGATGGTAAATATTTTTTAGAAGAGATAAAAGAGATAAATCCAAACTTTAAAATCTTTTTGGATTTAAAACTTTATGATATACCAAATACAATGGCAGATGCAGCAGAAGAAATAACAGCCTTAGGACTTGTAGATATGTTTAATGTACATGCAAGTGCTGGAATAGATGCTATGAAAACTGTAATGGATAGAATAAAAGATATTCCAAATAGACCTTTAGTTTTAGCTGTTACTGCTTTGACTTCTTTTGATAATGAAAGTTTTAGATCTATTTACAATGAATACATAACAACAAAAGCGACACAGTTTGCAAAAGACACTTTTAATGCTGGTATTGATGGAGTTGTTTGTTCTGCTTTTGAAAGTGCGGATATTAAAAAGAATACTTCAGAGAATTTTATCACACTTTGTCCTGGTATTAGGCCTTTTGGTGAAGATGCGGGAGATCAAAAAAGAGTTGCTGATATTCCATTTGCAAAAGAAAATTCTGTTGATTTTATTGTAGTTGGACGGCCAATATATAAAGAACAAAATCCAAATGATGTAGTTAAAAAGATTTTAGAAAATATTTAAAACCTTTTTAGTGATTAAATTTCAAAAATTAATATAAAATCGTCAAAAATTAAGCAATTTTTTAACTTTATTTGTCTAAAATCACAGTCCTAATTCAAAGAAGGACAGTTGGGTGAGTGGCTGAAACCACATCCCTGCTAAGGATGCGTACTGGCAACGGTACCGAGAGTTCGAATCTCTCACTGTCCGCCACTATTGAATTAGTGAGGGTCTATAGCTCAGTTGGTTAGAGCACTCGGCTCATAACCGAGTGGTCCTGTGTTCGAGTCACAGTAGACCCACCACTTTAAAGCACCATTTTATGGTACTTTATAGAAGTTTTGCAAACTTCTTTTAAAAATGTAAAAATTTATTTTTAATACATTTTTAATACAACTTGTAAAAAAGCGGGAGTAGCTCAGTTGGCTAGAGCTTCTGCCTTCCAAGCAGATTGTCGCGAGTTCGAGTCTCGTCTCCCGCTCCATAAAAAAAGTCAAGATTTAAGATTTCTTTTGAAGTTTTAAGTCTTGACTTTTTTTTTGCAAAAAAACTAATAAATAACATTGTAGATAGGTGTCTGAGCGGTTGAAAGAGTATGCTTGGAAGGCATATGTAGATAATATCTACCATGGGTTCAAATCCCATTCTATCTGCCATTTTTATAACTACTTGAAATTATGCATTTATGATTTAAATTGGGGTTTAAATACTCTGCTACTCTGCAAAGATGAGAATCTCCATTGTCATCTTGGAATGACACTAAATATCATTGAGTCTTTTTAAATCAGTTAACACCTAGTCTTTTATAAGATTTTCAGGCAATTATACTATTAAATTTATAGAATAAATTTATCATTGTTAAAACGAGCAATTGGAGTGCAATCTTTATTTATAATTACTAATAATATAAACAAAGGAATACTATGAAGTATTTTATTTTCTTGATACTATTTTTTTCCCCGATACTTGTTAATGCTCTTACCTTAACAGATGTGGTACAAGAAACTATTTCAACTCATCCACAAATGAAGGTAAAAGAAGAAATTTTACGTGAAAAAGAGCAAGAGTTAGTTAATGTAAAATCGGGATATTTACCTACAATAGATTTATCATACTCAATTGGTCCAGAAGTTACAAGAACAATAACAAATAATCAAAATAGGTCAAGTTTAACAAGAAAAGATGCCACTATAACATTAAAACAAAATCTATTTTCTGGTTTTGATACTATGAATGGTGTTAAACAAAAAAAAGAACTTATACTAAGTGCAAGTGAAAATGTCAATGAAACAGCAAATTCTTTGGCTATAGAATCTATTAATGCTTATTTAAGTGTTTTAAAATATTCGGCTTTATATAAAACAGCTCAAGAAAATGTAGCTTTGCATACAAAATACTTAGACCAAATTAAAAAAACAGTTGAAGGGGGTATTGGTATAAATTCTAATTATACTCAAACACTTTCTCGTTTTGAAAATGTTACAAGTGAAGAGTATTTAGCAAAATTAGAATATCTTAATACTATCTCTTCATACCAAAGAATACTTCCTAGGAAAGTTTTTGTAGAAGAGTTAGAAGAGCCAGTACTAGGTAAACTTAAATATAATAATTTAGACTTATTGATTAAAGATTGCATTGAAAATAATCCTATAATAAAAGGTTTAAAATCTGAGATTCAAGCATCAAAAGCTTTAGTTGCACGAAATAAATCAAAATATTATCCCACAGTTGATTTAGTAGCTCAAAGTTATTGGAATAAAAACTTAAATGGAATTTCAACTAATAATGAGGCTCCACTTTCTAGTAGTAATTATGATTCTGAGTCAGGATATAATGCATTGGTTGTTTTTAAATATAATATTTTCAATGGTTTTGCAGATAAATCAAATATAGAAATAAGTAAACACAAAGTACTTCAAAATCACAATAGTTTATCAGATAATGAGCGAATCTTAAAACTAAATATTGAAATTGCTTGGAATACTTATCATATCACTGAAAAAAGTTTAGAACATATTAAAAATGATATTCAAGCTACCTCTGAAACAGTTGCTTATTATCAAAAAGAGTATGAATTAGGACGACGAAGTTTGATAGATCTTTTAAATGTTAGTATTGAATATAATAATGCTAAAAAGAGAAAAATAAATGCTGAGTTTGAGCAATTATTAGCTTACTATAAGATAATGTCATATTCAAATAAACTTTTAAGTGAAATGCATGTTTCAATAGGAAATTAAGTATGAAAGATCCTATATTAGAATGTTTAGTAATATTTACAAAATTACATAATCGATCTTTTAGTGCTGATGCTTTAATATCTGACCTTCCAATAGAACCTGGAAGAATCACTCCTAAACTTTTTTCTTTAGAACATAAAGAATCAAAGGCTACATTTTTTAGAGCAGCTTCAAGGGCTGGATTTAGTTCAAAACTTGTAAATCGTCAACTTAAAGAGATATCACCTTTACTATTACCTGTTATTTTAATATTAAAAGGTGATGATGAAAATCAAAAAGCCTGCATACTAACAGAAATAAGCCCAGACAAAGAACATGCAAAAATAATTTTACCCGAACTAGAAAATGCCGAAAATTGGGTGAAAATTTCTGATTTGGAAGAAGAGTATCTTGATTATTCATTTTTGATAAAACCAAAACATCACTATAAAGATGCTAGAAAAAGAGTTCTTAAACATGAACAACACCATTGGTTTTGGGGAACTTTGAACTATTCTAAAGGGATATATAAAGATGTTATTGTTACTTCTTTTTTAATCAACCTTTTTGTTATGGCAAGTCCTATTTTTACACTAAATATTTATGATAGAGTTGTACCTAATAATGCATTAGATACGATGTGGGTATTTGCTGTTGGTATAAGTATTGTTTATTTTTTTGACATGATATTAAAATTTTTAAGATCTTATTTTTTAGAAACTGCTTCAAAAAAAAGCGACATAATCATGTCTTCAATGATTTTTGAAAAAGTTTTAAATCTTAAACTATCTTCAAGTCCTCGCTCTGTTGGTTCTTTTGCCAGCAACATTAAAGATTTTGACTCAATAAAAGGTTTTTTTACAGCCTCTTCAATAGCTACAATAATTGATTTACCCTTTGCCATTTTAATGTTATTTATTATTTATATTATCGCTGGATGGCTTGTAATTATTCCAATTATTAGTGCTTTTATTATTGTTATATATAGCTATATTATTGAAAAACCTATAAGAAAAAGTATTGAAAGTACGTATCAAGCAGCCTCTTATAAAAACTCTATTCTAATTGAATCATTAACTGCCTTAGAAACTATAAAAGCCTTAGGAATCAATGGACAGTATCAATGGAAATGGGAAGAATCATCTGGCGATTTGGCACAAAAAGGTTTAAAGTCAAAAATATTATCAAACTCAGTATCAACATTTGTTAATTTTATAGTTCAATTTACTACGGTTGCTATTGTAGTCGGTGGAGTATATGCAATAGGAGATAAAAACTTAAGTATGGGTGGACTAATTGCGACGGTTATGTTGGGTTCCCGTATGTTAGCACCTTTGGCGCAAGTAGCTTCTCTTATTACTAATTTTGAACAAACCAAAACTTCATATAATGCAATTAACAATATTATGAATCTTGATGTAGATAGACAAGAGGGTAAAAAATATGTCGAAAGACCTTCTTTTACTGGAAAAATAGAATTTCAAAATGTAACTTTTATCTATCCAAATAGTGAAAAGAAAGTTTTAGATGATGTTAGTTTTAGTATAAATTCTGGAGAATCCGTTGGGATTATTGGTACAAATGGTTCAGGAAAAACTACAATTGAAAAACTTCTTTTAGGTTTGTATGAACCAACAGAAGGGTCTATTTTATTAGATGGTATTGATATTAAACAAATCGACCCTACAGATTTAAGAAGAAATATCTCTTATGTACCACAAGATTCAATGCTTTTTCAAGGTACTCTAAAAGAAAATATAATTATGTGTGCACCTGATGCAACAGATGAAGAGATTATTTATGTATCTAAACTAAGTGGTTTAAGTAATTTTATTGATAAACATCCTTTGGGTTATGATATACCAGTTGCTGAGCGAGGAGATGGACTTTCAGGTGGACAAAAACAATCAATTTGTATAGCAAGGGCTTTTATTCATCCTGCACCAATTATACTTCTTGATGAGCCTACAAGTAGTATGGATAACAACAATGAAATGGTTTTTAATAATACAATGAGAGAGTATAAAAAAGGTAAAACTATGCTTCTTATCTCTCATAAACATAGCTCTTTGCAGCTGACTGATAGACTTATTTTATTGAATAATGGAAAAGTAATACTTAATGATACATATAAGAAGGTTGTGAAACAGTTAAGTCAGCCATCACCAACATATCAAAGGGGTGGAAATGAGTCTTAAAGATAAATTTATTGAATACTCATATAAACAAAAAGATAAAGATGAGTTTTGCATAAAAGATGAAATTGATTTTAAGTATATGGATTCTTTAAGTGCTGCTATGCTTATAAAAAACAAACTAGGAACAAAGATAATGCTTTGGGTTAGTTTTGTTCTTATCATATTTTTATTTGTTTGGGCATATTTTTCTGAAATCGATGCTCTTACAAGAGGTCAAGGAAAAGTTATACCAACACACCAAATACAAGTTATCCAAAACTTAGAGGGTGGGATAGTTTCTGAGATTTTGGTTGAAGATGGGCAAAATGTTAAAAAGGGCGATATTCTTATTAGGATTGATGATACAGGTTTTATAAGTACATATGCTGAGAGTTCACTAAAGTTTAATGAACTTGAAGCAAAAGCACTAAGATTGCAAGCTGAATCTACTGGTGAACCTTTTATAATAAGTGAGGAGATAAGAAAAAAATCCCCAACACTGATTGGACATGAAGAGTCTTTATATAAAACAAACTTAGAACAGCTTGAAAACAATATAAATATTTATAAGCGTCGTTTGACTCAAAAACAAAATGAGAGAGATGAAGCAGTTGCAAAACTTAAGCAATTAAAGACAAACTATCAACTGATTTCTAAAGAAGTTGCTTTAATGGAACCCCTAGTTGAAAAAAAGTTAGTATCTGAAGTAGAGTTTTTACAGCTTAAAAGAGAAGAAAGTAGTTTAAGTGGGGAAATTGAAGCCATTAAGTTATCTTTACCAAGATTATTATCTATTCAAGAAGAACAACAAAACAACATAAAAGAAGTGGAACTAAAGTTTAGAAATACAGCAAAAGAAGCTTTCAATGAAACAAGAGCTGAAATGTCTAGAATTAGTGAAACTAATGTTGCAAAAAAAGATAGAGTTAATAGAACTTTAGTTCGTTCACCAGTTGATGGAACAATCAAACAGTTACTTATAAATACAGTTGGTGGTGTAGTAAAACCAGGTATGGATATAGTTGAAATAGTACCTATAAGGGACAAACTTTTAGTAGAGGCAAAAGTAAGACCTTCTGATATAGCATTTTTATATCCTGGACAAAAAGCAATTGTGAAGTTTTCTGCTTATGATTTCGCTGTATATGGTTCACTTGAAGGTGTATTGACACATATTAGTGCAGATACAATAGTTGATGAAGTAGATAAACAAAGTTACTATTTAGTTAAGATAAAAACCAACAAATCTTATTTGGGAAGTGAAAAAAACAAACTCAATGTCATGGTTGGTATGACAGCTGATGTAGATATTGTTACTGGTAAAAAAACTATACTTTCATATATATTAAAACCTATCTTTCGTGCAACACAAAATGTATGGAGTGAACGATAGATGAAAAATATAATATTATTTACAAATATGAGTTCAGTAAGTATATATTGGAATAAGTCTCTTCCTTCTTTATATAATGCTATTAATATTAATGACTTAACAGAGTTAACTACATATTTAAATAAAAACAATAGTCCAATAATTTTAATGCTCGATGAATTGAGTATTTCAAATATACAAGAGGTATTAGAAGAGATAACTAAATATCAGTTTTTAAAGGTACTTCTTTTTAACTCAGTTCCTGAGGTTTATCATGCTTCTCTTTTATTATCAAGTGGTATAAGAGGGTATGAAAATAGTTATCTAGCAAGTATAAATTTAGAAAATATGTTAAAGGTAGTTGAAGATGAAAAAATGTGGATTTTTACAGATTTAACGAACTTTATAATTAATAAACATATCAATATAACTTCTTCAAAAGAACCAGAGTTTATGAAGTTATTAACTGAAAAAGAAAAAGAGATTGCTTTGATGATTGCAGATGGACTTAGTAATAAAGAGATTGCTCAAAAAGAGAAAAATGCCTTATCTACTATAAAAGGTCATATTAAAAGTATTTTTGAAAAAGTTGGAGTAAATAGTAGGCTTTCCTTAGCTTTACTTTTTAAATAAAATTAAAAAACTTCAAACTCCCAAGGAGAATCTGGGAGTTTATTTGAAGAGTTAAACTACACAATTTCTTGATGTATTTCAACTAAGAGTGTAGTTCCATTTGAGCCATAGTATAAATCATATACACTACCATCTTGTGTGACTGAATCTTCCTTTTTAGTAAATGAACTATCTACTGTAATTTGATCACTTGCATTATGATCAGAAGCATTTATAATCAAATCATTTGAACTATCAGTTGCTGAGATAACATCAGTAAGTGTTATTGCTCCATCTACGCCAGAACCTATAAGTTTTGCTGTAGAATTATTTAAGTCAATCCCCTCAATAGAACTTACATTTGACAAATCAATAGTACCATTTATTGAAAAAGTATCTTTATCATCAGTTCCTATTATCATGGTATCTACAGGCTTTGTAGTAATTGTTGTTCCCTCTAAAGTTACCACTGGATCACCTTGGGTAAAGGTAACTCCATCACTTGTATCAGTTCCAACTTTTACATTAACTATTGCATTTACAAGACTACTTTCACCCCCATCCGCATCTACTACACTATATTCAAAATGTGTTGAGATATGTGTCTTTGGATAGGAAAAATCTGTTGCATCAAAGTGGGCATTTGGAGTGACTGTTATATCTCCTTGAGCATTAATTGAAACTGTACCAATAGCTACATTTGATTCATCATATAATATTCCATTTCCAAGTTTTAAGCTTAAAGAGCTAGAATCAACATCTGTATCATTTGATAATAGCATATCTTTATCAATAGTAAAAACATCTAATGTTTTTGATTCTGTATATGTTCCTGTAACTGATTGTATTCTAAATTCTGTTTGTCCTCCATCTATACCATCTTTTGCAATTATAGCAATACGTTTAATTCCAAAGCCAGTATGATTATTACTAATAGTATAAGTTTGAGTACTTTCGTTAAAATTTGCTAACCAGTATAAAGTATTTGATGTATCACTATATACTCTAACTTCGACATTATCATCATCTGTTATCTGTGAAGTGGGGTCTATCTTAACAATTATACTATCAACTTCTCTAGC
The DNA here is from genome assembly GCF_004116465.1 of Arcobacter sp. F2176. Classification (NCBI taxonomy): domain Bacteria; kingdom Pseudomonadati; phylum Campylobacterota; class Epsilonproteobacteria; order Campylobacterales; family Arcobacteraceae; genus Arcobacter; species Arcobacter sp. F2176. The sequence continues at coordinate 158,430 of NZ_PDJV01000007.1, read as the reverse complement.
AAAATCAAAGATAACACCCTCGTTATAATATCCCACACTATCTATATGCTCAGTAATATCTCCATCATCATGTATGGTCGTATTATCAGTAGAAGCTATATCAAAAAGATCAATAGCTGTTCCTGTCATAGGATCATCATAGGTATAATATACATTGTCATCTAAAACAAAAATATTTGAATTGTGTCTTGCATATTGTGAATTATCAGTATCAAAGTCATTTATATTTGAAGTTAAAGTTTCTGAACCAAGATATGTAAAAGCTCTTGTAATTGGTGGTGAGATGGTATATGATCTTTCATCAGCAATTTTTGTGATAACTTCACCTATAGCAACGGGAGCATCGTTTACAGAAGTTATATCAAAATTGGCACTAACAGTACTTGTAGTACCATTTCCATCGCTTATAGTATATGTAAAGCTTGCATCTCCACTATAGTTTGTATCAGGTGTAAAAGTTATAGTTGAACCATCTGCTGATAATGCTACTGTACCATGAGTAGCTCCTTGAACTGAGATGATACTAAGTGTATCACCATCTATATCTGTATCATTTGCTAAAAGTGTTTCTACTTTAATGACTAAAGGTGTATCTTCATTTTTATCTTGATATTCTAAAGTTGTACCATCCCCTAATGTAATTGTATGACCATAAGAATCAGTTAATCCATTCTCGAAATTTGTATTAAGAACTTCTTTATTTTCTACAATCATAGAAAGATTATCTATATTAGCATCTATTGAACTTTCAAAGTCCTGAGTATATCCTAAGATAGTGTAGGAAATTATTGGACCATTTCCTATCGTAAGGTCATTATTTAAATAATCTGGGTCTATAACCGTACCACTATATGGTATAGAATTACTACTTGTAACTCCATTTTCATCAGTATTGATAATAGTTACATTTTTCCCATCATAGCTAAAGGTTATATTGTTAACCGAATTTACATTATATGTTATGCCAGTATCAAAAAAAACATCTCCTACATTTATAGTTTCTGTCGTAAATCCAATAGTCCCATCCGAATGTTCCACTACTGAAAAATTTTCTGTAGCCATAGAAAATATTAATTTGTTATTTGTCCCAATTCTTAATGAAAGAGCATCTCCTTTTGCAAATATAGCATTCATAAAATTTTCATTGCCTGAGCCTTCAACTGAAACAGAAATACTAAAATTATCTTTTCTATCTAAATTAATTGTATTTGAATCTGCTACCACAATATTTGAAGTTGTAGTGTTTGATAAATCTACATAGTGATTATTAAGATTATCTGCCACTGCTACAGGAGCATCATTTGTACCTGTTATTGTTATTGTTGAAGTTGCAGTAGAGCTTAAGCCTCCCTCATCTTGCATCTCATAGCTTACAACTACAGTTGCAGTTTCACCAACAGAGAGATAATCAAATTCATCTCCTTGGTTAAATACTAATTTATTATCTACCACTGAGACAGTTGCATGTGTAGTTACACTTGAATCATCATATCTTGTAGGATGTGTATTTGTAGAAATAGATGCATTATTTACTGAGAAGTTAGAGCTATCAATATCTGTATCATTTGCTAATACATCAATAGTTAACGATCCATTTTCTGTAACCGTAGCAATATCTGCTACTGCTATTGGAGCATCATTTGTACCTGTTATTGTAATAGTTGATGTTGTTGTAGAAGTTAAACCTCCCTCATCTTGCATCTCATAACTTACAACCACAGTTACAGTTTCACCAGTAGAGAGATAATCAAATTCATCTCCTAAGTTAAATACTAGTTTATTATTCATAATAGAAACAGATGCATTTGTTGTTACTTTTGAATCATCATATCCTGTTGAGTGCGCATTTGTAGAGATAGCTACACTATTAAGTTTAAAATCAGAACTATCAGCATCTGTATCATTTGCTAACACATCAAGTGTCAATAGCTGATTTTCACTTGTAGTATCGCTATCAGCAACAGCTGTTGGAGCATCATTGATATTATTGATATAAACAGAAACAAGTTGGGTCTTAGAATTTCCCTCATTGTCTGTAGCTATGATATTAATATTGTACTCATTATCAAAGTCTGTATCAAGTGGAGTATCATAATCAGGAGAATTTAAAAAACTCAATTCCCCAGTTGTAGAATTAATAGTAAATAGTGCTCCATCTAAACTATTTTCTATACTATATTTTACTCCTATTGATTCATTTGCTGTAATTTTCAAGACAGCACCTTCTGCATCTTCATTGAAAACAGCAGTATTTGAAGAAGTGATTTCAAGAGGAATTTTGATGTTTTCAAAAGATATGTTTTCAGATTCATTTTCTTTGATTTCATTTTCAAACTCATCATTATCATTATTTCCAAAACTATTATTATCATTATTTCTTTCAAAATTATTATAGTTTTGTTCATATGTTGTATTAGTTACTGAAAATGAATTGTCATTCCACATTTGACTAGTTTGATTTGTGACAATTGCACTATTATTGTTTTCTATTGGAATAATATCTTGACCAAGAGAATTTTCTGTTTCATCTGATTGAGAAGAAACAGAGTTATCAACAAGTATATTAAAAACACCATCATAAGTCACAACTTTAGACAATGCTAAGTATTTAACTTCAACAGTAGCTTGGGGATTTGTACTAACTATATTTTCACCTTCATAAATATAATCCCCAACTTTTACCTCTCTAATAACCCCATCTGTACCAATGACTTGAATCCCATTAAGTGGAGTTCCGTTGGTTCCACCTTCTATAACGCCAACAAGTTTTGCCATAATAACACCTCTTTTATTATCAATTTTAAAAATTGTAGCTGATGTATTTATCTATGTATATACTACTTTGGTATGTTTATTCATGTGAAATTATATTAATTAATCTTAAAAAGAAAAAACGAGCAGTTGAGGAGCAATGATAAGTTATAGTTTTCCTAATAAGAAAAGTTAGGGAAATAAAGATGAAAAATAATTATGAATATAAATCAAGATTTAGAATTCTAAAAAATGGTAAAGTAGCCTTAATCATAAGTAGCCTTTTAGGTAGTATTACCCTTGTTAGTGCATCCCCAAGTGATGGAGTAGTCACAACAGGAACGGCAACTATTTCCCAAACCGCAAATACCACAACCATAAATCAAACCTCTAATAAAGCCAGTATAAACTGGCAAAGCTTTAGTGTAAAACCAAATGAAACAGTAAATTTTGTACAACCAAATAGCTCTTCTGTAACTTTAAATAGAGTTATAGGAGTAACAAGCTCCTTAATAGAAGGAACAATAAACGCAAACGGTCAAGTGTTTTTATTAAATCCAAATGGCATCGTCTTTTCAAAAGGCTCAAGTGTAAATGTAGGAGGATTAGTAGCTTCAACGCTAAATATGAGTGATGAAGATTTCCAAGCAGGAAACTATACTCTAAGTGGTAATAGTACAAACTCTATTTTAAACTTAGGAACCATAACAGCAAACTCAAATGGATATGTAGTCCTAGCAGGAAAAAGTGTTTCTAATGAAGGATTAATCAAAGCAACCTTAGGTGATATTCATTTGGTAGGTGCAAGTAAAATAAGCCTAAATATCAATGGAAATTCTTTAATTAAACTAACTATTGATAAAGGTATATTAGATTCTTTAGTAGAAAATAAAGGAATCATACAAGTAGCTGGCGGAGAAATATATCTTACAACTCAAGCTTTAGATACAGTTTTAAATGGAGTAGTCAATAATACAGGGATAATAGAAGCAGACTCAATAGATACCCATAATGGAAAAATAGTTCTTTATGCTCATGGAGGAACTACGATTGTTGATGGAACTTTATCCGCACAAAATGGATTTATTGAAACTTCTGGAAAAGTACTTGGGATAAAAGATACTTCTACTATTAAAACTAAAACTTGGTTACTTGATCCAACAGATATTACTATTGAATCAAGTGGCGGAACAGACCTTGCAGGTTCTAGTATAAAAGCAACTACTATATCAACAGCTTTAAATGGTGGGACAAATGTAATACTACAAGCTGATAATGATATTAATGTAAATGAAACTATAAATTGGACGCAAAGTCTTCTTACATTGAATGCAGGAAATGATATAAATATTAATACAGCTTTAAATGCAACTAATACAGCTGGTTTGTCTTTACTCTATGCTCAAACAACATCAACCGGAACCTATAATATAAATGCTCCTATAAATTTAGCCTCAACTGGAAGTTTCTCAACTAAATACTCAGCAGATGCAGTCAAAAATTACACGATTATAACTTCTTTAGGAGCTGAAGGTTCAACAACAACAACTGACTTACAAGGGATGAACGGAAATGTATTAATTAATTATGTCTTGGGTTCAAATATAGATGCAAGTGCTACTTCTTCTTGGAATAGTGGAGCTGGATTTGACCCTATGGGACGTATAAATGGACATTTTGGAGGTATTTTTGATGGTCTTGGTCATACTGTTTCTAACCTTTTTATTAATTATGGGTCAGGAAATAATATAGGATTAATTGGAGCAACAACAGCAAGTTCTATAGTAAAAAATGTTGGAGTTATTGATGTTGATTTTACGGGTGATGGCTTCGTTGGTGGAGTTGTTGGAGGAAATGCTGGGATAGTTGAAAATGCATATTCTACAGGGGAGGTAAAAGGTACTTTAAATGTTGGTGGCCTTGTTGGAGTAAATCAAGGTAAAATTCAAAATTCACATTCAAGTGCAATTGTTAGTGGTACTAGTAATAGTGCTGGTGGTTTAGTTGGAGCTATGGGGACTGCTTTAGCAACTATCAAAAACTCTTATGCAACTGGAAATGTAAGTGGTGGTATCCGTATAGGAGGTCTTATTGGATACATGACTGCTGGTTCAATTACAGGTTCTTATGCGACAGGAAATGTTACAGGTACAAGTAATCTTGGTGGTTTTGTGGGAGAAATGAGAAATAATACTTCAACTATCACAAATTCCTATGCAACGGGAAGTGTAAGCAATGGTACTCGTATTGGTGGATTTGTAGGAACTTTAGATAGTCAGGCAAGGATTACAAACTCTTATGCAACAGGAAAAGTAAGTAATGGTACTGATATGGGTGGATTTGTTGGAAATTCTTCAGGTTCTTTTATTACAAACTCATATTGGGATATAGATACTACTGAACAAGCAAATGGATTTAATCAAAATGCTGGTGGAAATTTTACAAACCTCACAGGGATACATAGTTCAACAGGAACAATAGATGCCTTTACACAAGCAACTTACACAGGATTTGACTTCACAAATGACTGGATAATCTACGAAGGAAACACCAGACCACTTTTAAGAACTTTTATGACACACTTAACTGTTACAGCAAAGGATGCCACAAAAACCTATGATGGGAATGTTTATAATGGAGCCAATGGAGTAACATACTCTACAACTACTAACAGTAATCTTTTAGGAACACTCAATTATGGTACTGATAAAAATGTAGGTACTTATACCTTAACTCCATCAGGATTATACTCAAACCAACAAGGATATATTATCTCTTATGCTAATGGAACATTAAAGATAAATCCAAGACCAGCATCAACTAATCAAACCTTTGATACAAGTGAAATAAAACAAATTAAAACCCCTGTACAAAATGGAATAGCATTTAGAGTAGATAATATAGAACAACAAATTAATATAGCAAGTATTAAACCTCCAACTAACATAGTAAACAATGGTGTTAAATTACCAGCGGGATTAATAAATAATTAGGAATTATAAAATGAAAAAAATAGTAAAACAAAGTTTAATAACTTTTTTATTGCTAGTAAACATGATGTTTGCAGCTAACATACCAAATTCTGGGACAATCTTAAATGAGATAAAACCCTCTTCAAAACAAGTAGAAAAGAAAGCACCAGCTTTACCTTCTCTAAAATATGAAGCACCTATTACAGCTAATGATACTGTAAAAGTAATGGTTAAAAAGTTTAGTATCGAAAATAATACAGTATTTAGCACTGAAATTTTACATAATCTTATAAAAGAATATGAAGGTAAAGAATTGACACTTTTAGATATAAAAAAAGTGGCAGATATTATCTCTAAGTATTATAGAACGAAAGGTTATTTTGTAGCAAGAGCTTATATCCCTGCACAAAATTTAAATAATAATATTGTTAGGATAGTTATTATAGAAGGGGTTTATGGAAAATTTAATTTAATAAACTCATCAAATATTCAAGATGCAACAATAAAAAAATATCTTTCTAAATTTGATAATAATGTAATATTTATGGATGATTTAGAAAGGCAAATATTTCTTATCAACTCTTTATCAGGACTTCAAATTGTTGATGCTCAAATTGCTCCGGGACAAATGGTCGGAACTAGTGATTTTATTCTTACTATGGAAGCTTCAAAAAAGTTTGAGGGTAGTGTAGCCGTAGATAATTATGGAAATAAATATGTGGGTGATGAGCGAGCTAGTTTGGGAGGAACTTTTAACTCTCCTTTGGGATATGGGGATAGTATAAATGTCTTTTTTCTTAACTCTTTTACAAATGAATTAAACTACGGTAATGTATCTTATAATATACCAATAGCTAATTCGGGAATGAGTGCAAATTTAGGTCTTAGTAAATTAAAATATACCTTAGGAGATAGTTATAAATCTTTAGATGCTTATGGTACTGCCACAGTGATAGAAGCTGGAGTTAGTTATCCTATTATTAAAAATACTTCAAATAGTCTAATTATAAAAGGACAATATGCTCATAGAGTTATGACAGATTGGATGAATGCAGAAGATGATAAAAAAAGTGTTGATGACGTTACCTTCTCTTTAGAGTCTTCTAAAAGTATAAGCTTATTTAATTTGCCAAGTTCTTTATTTAGTACTCTTTCTTTTACTCAAGGGCATAAAAACTTAGAAACTCCAACAGCTAAAACAAATGATGCTATAGCTAATACAGCTGGTAGTTTTTCAAAAGCAAATTTAAATTTAACGCATAATTTTCAGTTGAATGAGAAAACAGCACTAAGAACAATATTTAATGCTCAAACAGGTTTTAATAGAAATTTAGATTCAAGTCAAGATTTGTCTGTGGGTGGTGCTTATGGGTTAAGAGCTTATGGAGATAATGAACTTTCAGGGGATAAAGGTTTTTTATTTTCAGTGGAATTATTACGCACTTTACCAACATTTAAAGGAGTATTTCATCAAGTAGGTATCTTTTATGATACAGCAAAAATATGGAGTAATACTAATACTTGGGATGGCTTAGAGGATAATACAAGAAGATTAAACGATGTAGGAATCAGTTATACAGTTTTATATAAAAGTTTAAACTTTAAGGCAAGCTTTGCTCATGGATTTGGAAGTGAAGCAGTATCTGTATCACAAGAATCAAGAAATAAACTATTGGCTCAATTATTTTGGGTGTTTTGAGATAAAATTAAACATACTGTTTAAAGGATAAACTATGATTATATCAATCTTAATATTTATTATTTTAATGCTTGTTTTATGGATATTAAGATTAGAAAATAAGATTTATAATAAAGAAAGAATTGAAAAAAATCTTAAATATAGAGAAGAACACTTTAAAACACTTTTTGATATTGCCCCTATATTTATTGATTCTTTTGATACAAAAGGACATTGTAAATTATGGAATAAAGAATGTGAACGAGTATTTGGGTGGAGTATGGAGGAGCTAAATGCACAGGAGAATGTATTTGCATTATTTCACCCAGATCCAAAACAACAAGAGATTATGATAGAAGCTTTTCGTACTAGAAAAGAGACACAATATATTGATATGAATCCTTTATCTAAAAGTGGAGAGATAATTCCTAGTAGATGGGTGAATGTTAATTTGTCTGATGATGAAATCATTTATATAGGAATAGATATGCGAGCGCAAAAAGAAGCTGAAACAAAGTTTTTAGATGCACAATTTCAATTACAAGAACTTAATGCTTCACTTCAAGATAGGGTTGATACAGGTATAAAAGAAATACAAAAGAAAGAAGAACTTCTTCTTGGGCAATCTAGACTTGCACAAATGGGAGAGATGCTAAGTATCATAGCACACCAATGGAGACAACCTTTAAGTGTGATAGGAATGAGCGCTTTTAGTATTCAAAGTAAGATTGATTTGGAAAAATTTGATTTTAATAATGAAGAATCACAAAAAAAGTTTTTACAATTTTTACAAAATGAGATGAAAGATATACATAATTATACTCAATATTTGACAGGTACAATAGAAGACTTTACGAACTTTTTTAAACCAAATAAACAAAAAGAATCTACAACCTTGGACATACCTATAGATAAGGCTTTAAATATTCTTAATACAATGATAAAAAAAGAAGATATTAAAATATTGATTGATAATCAAACAAGCAAAAGTATAAATATTTATGCTAATGAAGTTATGCAAGTTATTCTAAATATCATTAAAAATGATATTGATAATTTTATAGAGAAAAACATTGCAAATCCCCAAATAAACATTAGTATTCAAGAAGATAACAACAAGTTTATTATTACTATTTGTGACAATGGAGGGGGTATTGATGAGAGAATTATAGAGAAAATTTTTGATCCATACTTTTCTACTAAAAATGAAAAAAATGGTACAGGGTTAGGTTTGTATATATCAAAAATAGTCATAGAAAATCACAGTGCTGGTATATTAAGTGCAAAAAATACTGATATTGGTGCTTGTTTTGAGATAGTTTTATTTGAGGGAAAATAATGGGACAATTATTATATAGAAAGTGTAAAAATTTGAGTATTCTTTTTGTAGAAGATTATCTTCCTCTTCAAAAAAAGATAGCATCTGTTTTATGTGATTATTTTGGTGAAGTTCATACTGCTTTAAATGGAAAAGAAGGTTTAGAAATATATGAAAATTATCAAGAGAAAAATGGAAAACCTTTTGATATTGTGATGACAGATTATGAGATGCCAAAACTTACGGGTATTGAATTAATTAAAGCAATAAAAGAAGAAAATGAGAATCAAGTTTTTATTGTAATTTCTGCTCATCAAAATCCTAAGTATTTAATTGAGTATATAAATCTTGATATCTTATATTTTATTCCAAAGCCACTTAGCCCTGAGAATATCTTGTCTGTATTATCTAAAGTAAGTGATAAGTTTGATTCTTCAAAAGATGAATTAGTTCATATAAGTGATTCTCTCACTTGGAATAAAACAAAAAAATCTATTTTTTATAATAAAGAGTTAGTAATCCTAGCTAAATATGATTTACTTTTATTTGAAATACTTGTAGAATATTTTGGACTTATTTGCCCAATAGATAAAATATTAGACTATTTTTACTTAAATAATGAAGATGTAAAACAAGATAATATTAGAAATATGGTTGTTCGTTTGCGTAAAAAGATTCCTAATATAAAAATTATAAATATTTATGGAATTGGTTATAAATTAAAAATATAGATTTTTCATTTTAAATGGGAGTGTAATAAATTCTGTAGATAAATATTTAATATTAAGCCCTGTAAGCATCCATAAATACATTAATAGCTCTTATTGCCATTTGATCCATTTCTTTTTTTGAAAACTCCATATCAATCTGAAAGAGAAATTGATACATTAATTCTGATTCTAGAAGTCCACATAGGTGTTTTGATGCAATAGAAGTATCTATTTTTTTTATTTTATTCAATTTTATATTTTTTTCTAAAAAGTTAGAAATGATATTTTGGCTTTTTAATACTCTATTATTGTAAGCAATTTTTCCTAAATCTGTTATTCCTGATTGGCTTATTGTTAGTCTTCTTAGCTCTTTTAGTTTTGGTGAATACAAAAATGCTAGATATCTTTTACCAAATTCACATAACTGTTCAGATACATCTTTTCCCTCATTTGATTCATCTAATATTTTATGTACAAATATAAAATCTTCTGCATTTGCCATAGATACAACTTCAAAAAATAATTCTTCTTTTGATGGAAAATAATTATATAAGGTGGTTTTTGAACCACCAGCTTTGGCACAAATTTTTGACATAGACGCTCTTTCAAAACCAAATTCTTTAAAGACTTCTGTTGCAGCTTGAATTATTGTTTGTCTTTTTGTTTCTGTTTTTTTTCTCATTAATATTTCTTTTAGATAGATTTTTTAAAGTTATCTTAACATTTAAAAAGATAATATTCCTTTAAATGAACAGTACAGTACAGTACAATTTTGATGAAAGGTATAAATGAATAGAAAAATTGCTAATTTATTATCAAATTATAAAATATTAACTACAATGACGGTACTTAGTATAATGATAAGTGGTTGTGCTCCAATTCCTAAAAATAATGAATTAATTAAACCAAACTCAATATCAATGTATAAAATAAAAGAATCATTTGATAATAATAATACACAATGGCCAAAAGCGAGCTGGTGGAAAATTTATGGTGATAAACAACTTAATGAATTGATTAGTGAAGCCTTAAGTGATTCACCAAATATAATTTCAGCAATGGCAAGATTAAAAGAAGCAGATGCTTATACTCAGGTTACAAAATCGTTAAATTTACCACAAATAAGTGCAAATGCACAAGTAACAGAAGAAAAACATAGTTATAACTATATTACTCCTCCAAGTTCAACTCCTAAAGGTTGGAATGATTATGGACAAGCTACTTTAAATTTTTCTTGGGAGTTAGATTTTTGGGGTAAAAATCGTGCAACTATAGCTGCTAGTATCTCAAATGTAGAAGCTATGAAAGCAGAACTTGCACAAACAAGATTAACTCTTTCTAGTGCAATAGCAAGTAGTTATTCTGAGTTAGCACGATTATTTGCAAATAAAGATGAACTAAAAGAGTATTTAACAGTTCAAAATAAATTATTAGTTTTATTAAATCAAAGATATGAAAATGGACTTGAAAATAAATCAAGTGTTGATGATGCAAAAACTTTATTATCAAATGCACAAGAAAATGTTTTATTACTAGATGAACAAATCTCTTTACAAAGAAATAAAATAGCAGCACTAATGGGAGCTGGACCTGATAGGGGTCTTAAAATAACTCGTCCAACAATTAATTTTTATCAAAAAGAATTTAGATTTCCTAATAATTTAGCGGTTGATTTATTGGGAAGACGACCAGATATAATAGCTGCAAAAATGCAAGTAGAATCAAAAGAGTATTTAATACAAGAGAAAAAAGCAGAGTTTTATCCTAATATAAATCTTTCAGCATTTATTGGATTGCAATCTTTAGGATTGAATTTACTTCATGAAAAAGATTCTTATATGGGCTCAGTGGGGCCTGCTATTTCTTTGCCTCTTTTCACAGCAGGAAGATTAAAAGGTGATTTGAGAAAAAATACAAGTATATATGAACAAGCAGTTGCAAACTATAATCAAACTCTAACTCAAGCTTTAAAAGAAGTTGCAGATGTTGGTATTAGTCAAAGAGCATTGACAAAACAGCTTATAAAATCTCAAGAAGCATTAAATTCTTCACAAGAAGCATATGAAATAAAAACAAAGCGTTATGAAGGTGGACTTAGTAATTATTTAGAAGTTTTATATTCACAAGAAAATTTTATAAATACAAAAAGAAATTTAATAAATCAAAAAAGCAGAGCACTTACTTTGGATATAGCACTTAAGTATGCACTTGGAGGCGGATATACTCAACAATCGCCTATGAATGAAAAAGGAAATAATAATGGAAGAAAATAAAAAAATCAATGAAAAAGTAAAGAAAAATCAAAGTAAAAGAAAAAAAGTACTTTCGATTTTTTTGGTATTGATTGTCTTAATAGGAGCAATTTTTGGTTTGTATTGGTATTTTTATGCTTCACACTATGTTTCAACTGATAATGCATACACAGATGTTGAAATTGCACAAGTTACACCTTCTGTTGGTGGTACAATAAGTGATGTACTTGTTACAAATACTCAAGTTGTAAAAAAAGGTGATATTTTAGTAAAAATAGATCAAACAGATACTTCTTTAGCTCTAGAAGAAGCAAAAGCAAATTTAAGTTTAGCAATTCGTCGTGTAAAAGGTTATATGGCAAATAATAATGGACTAAATGCTTTAATAGAAGCAAGAAAAGCAGATGAGATGAGAATGAATGCAAAATTGAGTTCTGCAAAAGCTGACTTTGAAAAAGCACAAATAGATTTAAAAAGAAGAGAAGATTTAATCTCATCTGGTGCAATTTCAGCAGATGAATTGACAAAAGCAAAAAATGCCTATGAAAATGCAAAATCAAAGTTAGATTCAACCCTAGCAGAAGTTAAACAGTCAAAATCAAATATTGTTTCAGCAATTGGTTCAAGAAATCAAAATGCAACAAGAATTGATAATGTAAGTGTAGAAAACAATCCAGAAGTTCTTTTAGCAAAAGCTAGATTAGACCAAGCGATTGTAAACTTTAATCGTACGATTATTAAAGCACCTATAAGTGGAATAATTGCCAAAAGACAAGTAGAACTTGGACAAAGAGTTCAAGAAGGAACACCTTTATTATCAATTGTTCCTACTCATAATATATATGTAAATGCAAATTTCAAAGAAGGAAAATTGAGAAGAGTTAAAGTTGGTCAAGAGGCTATTGTTCATGCAGATATTTATGGAGACGATGTTACATATCATGGTGAAGTAGAAGGTTTCTCTGGTGGAACAGGAGCTGCTTTTTCTTTAATTCCTGCACAAAATGCAACAGGAAATTGGATTAAAGTTGTTCAAAGAGTACCAGTTCGTATAAAACTACTTCCTGAAGAGTTAGAAGCTCATCCTTTAAAAGTAGGTCTTTCAATGGATGTAGAAATAGATACATATAACCAAAAATAAAATGAGAGTTTATTATGCAAAATGAAAAAACTTCTTCTGAAGAAGTTATAGGAGAATTTAAATTATCTCCTACAATGTTTTGGGTTGCTGCACTTATGCTTACAACTGCAAATTTTATTGCAGTTTTAAATATGACTATTGCAAATGTATCAGTTCCTCATATTGCTGGAAATCTAGGAGCAACAGCTTCTCAAGGTACTTGGGTAATCACAGCTTATGCAATAGGTGAAGCAATAACAGTGCCACTTACAGGTTGGTTTGCTCTTAGGTTTGGTGCTGTAAAAGTATTTGTGGTATCTATGATTATGTTTGGGCTTTTTTCTATAGTCTGTGGGCTTTCAGATTCTTTAGGTTTATTAGTTGTTGCTCGGGTATTTCAAGGATTTTCTGGTGGACCTTTGATGCCACTTTCTCAAACACTACTTTTACGACTTTTTCCAAAAGAAAAAGCGGGAGTTGCTATTGGAATGTGGTCTATGACAACACTTGTGGCTCCTGTTTTAGGTCCTATTGTAGGAGGTTATGTTTGTGATGAATATAGCTGGCCTTGGGTATTTTTCTTAAATTCACCTATTGTTATTATTTGTGGTTTTTTTGCTTGGCAATTATTGAAAGATTATATTGAACCTTTAGTTAAAAAACCTATTGATGTAGTTGGATTATTTTTATTAATTATTTGGGTTGTATGTTTACAATTAGTATTAGATGAAGGGAAAGACCTTGATTGGTTTAGTTCCAATAAAATAGTAATATTAGCAATTGTCTCTTTTATAAGTTTTGTTAGTTTTATAATTTGGGAATTTTATGATGAACATCCTGTTGTTGATTTAAAAGTTTTTAGACATAGGGGCTTTACCATTAGTGTACTAACTGTAAGTTTGGCATTTGGTGCATATTTTGGTGCCAATGTTTTAACTCCTCTTTGGCTTCAAACTTTGATGGGATATACAGGAACGCAAGCTGGTCTTGCAGCTTGTTGGACAGGAATTGCTGGGCTAACAGTCGCTCCATTTGTGGCAAAAGCTGCAACTACTACAGATGCTAGAAAATTGGTTTTTGTAGGTGTTTTATGGCTTGGTCTTATGACTTTTTGGAGAGGTATTGCAAATACAGATATGGCATTTATTGATGTTATGTTGCCTCTATTGTTTATGGGATTTGGACTACCTTTCTTTTTTATTCCTGCAATGGGTTTATCCCTTTCAAGTGTTGAAAAAAATGAGGTGGATTCTGCAGCTGGATTATTGAACTTTGTTCGTACACTTTCAGGAGCTTTTGCCACATCATTTGTAGCAACTGCCTGGAGTAATAAAACAATTGAAAATCATGCTAATTTGGTAGCCATTACAGATAGTGATAATAGTATAAGAATGGCAATGGAGAATACAGGAATGAGTACGGATTTGATTAATCAGACAATAAATATGATGATAAATAAACAAAGTGTAATGTTGGCAACCAATCAAGTTATGATTACTCTTTCAGTAGTATTTGTTTTAGCAGCTCTTATGATTTGGGGAGCTCCCAAACCAGTGAAAATACCAAAAACAACTGGCGGTCACTAGATATAGAAAAGAGCTAAATGTATTTAATTTTTAGCTCTTTTAAAAACTTTTTTTAATATGTTGATAATAACTAAAAGTAAAAAGCCTACAATAAAACCTACTATTAAATGATTTAAAATAAGAGGAATATTTTCAAAAAAAACTTCTTCTATTGGATGAATATTATGTGAAAGAATTCCTCCTCCCACTAAAATCATGGCAAAAGTTCCAACAACAGCTAAGAACTTAATTATTTTTGGCATAAGGGCAATTAAAAAATTTCCTATTGTAACTTTGTTTTTTTCAATCAACCAAAATCCAATATTATCCATTCTAATAATAAGTGCTACTATTCCATATACTCCAAAAGTGGCAACTATTGCAACAAAGCTTGTCACAAAAATTTGCAAGGGTAAGGTTTCATTTAATACAGTACTTAAAGAGATTATAACAATTTCTATAGAAAGAATAAAATCAGTTAATATTGCTGATTTTATTTTGTCTTGTTCTATTTTCAAAATATTATCGCTTGTTGAATTTATAATCTCTTTTTCGTGGTGACTATGTAGTTTATTGTGAAAATACTCTTCTATCTTTTCAGCACCTTCATAAAGAAGGTATAATCCACCAAAAATTAGAATATAAGGGATAAGAAAGGCTGCAAAAGCACTTAATATAAATGCTAGAGGTAGGATTATGGCTTTATTTCTTAGTGAACCTTTTATAATCGCCCAAATTACTTTTAATTCTCTCTCTTGACTAAAGCCCATTGCCTTTTGGGCATTTACTGCTAAGTCATCACCTAAAATTCCAGCAGTCTTTTGAGTGGCAATCTTAGTTGTAACTGCCACATCATCAGCTAAAACAGCAATATCATCTAAAAGAGCAAATATGCCTGAAGCCATTATTAGCCTTTATTTTAAAATTATTTAGGATAAAAAAAGTTTTTACTCATGTGTATAAAATGCTCTATCTCCTGCATCACCAAGACCTGGTCTTATGTATTTATTATCATCAAGTCTTTCATCTATTTGGGCTATGAAGATATCCACATCAGGATGAGCTTCTTGAACAGCTTTTATACCTTCCGGAGCTCCTAAAATATTTAAAGAGATGATTCTTTTGGCACCTTTACTTTTTAAATAAGAAATTCCATCTATAAGTGAACCACCAGTTGCTACCATTGGATCTAACAAAAGAACGGTTTTATCTTCGATTTCTGGGATATTTTCATAAAAAAGTTTTGATAAGGCAGTCTCTTCATCTCTTTTCATAGCTAAAAATCCACTTCTTGCATATGGTAAAGTTCTTAAAATACCTGTAAGCATAGGTTCACCAGCTCTTAAAATTGGTACTAATACTAATTTTTGTACTTCTATCATTTGAACATCTAAAGGACCTTGCCATGTATTTATATTTTGTGTAATTGTATTAAAATCAGATAAGGCTTCAGCTGCAATTATTCTTGAAATCTCTTCAATTGTAAGTCTAAATTCATTTGATGCTGTTCTTACATCTCTTAATCTATTTATTAGATGTTTTACTAGTATATTAGTACTTTCTTTATACATATTTTGTCCTATTTTATTTTATTATTTGGGCCAGATTATATCGCAAAATTGCTTATATCCTAAACAGTGGTTTACATAATATTAACCATTATTTGGTTACCATAACAAAATTATTTAAATAAAGAGGATAAATGAAACCCACAGATTATAATTTTAGAATCAAGGATTCTATTCTTGGTATTCAGTTTTTGTTTGTTGCTTTTGGTGCACTTGTACTTGTACCAATTTTGACAGGACTTGATCCAAATGTTGCACTTTTTACTGCTGGTCTTGGTACTTTAGTATTTCAACTTGTAAATAGAAAAACAGTTCCACCTATCTTTTTAGCTTCATCTTTTGCTTTTATTGCTCCTATTTCTTATGGGGTAAAAACTTGGGGAATAGCTGCAACTATGTCCGGACTTGTTGCTTCTGGACTATTTTATGTTGTGCTTAGTTTTATTATTAGATTAAAAGGTGATAATTTTATTCATAAACTTTTACCGGCAGTTGTTGTGGGACCTGTTATTATCTCTATTGGACTTATTTTATCTCCAGTTGCAGTAAATATGGCTATGGGTAAAACAGGAGATGGAGCGATTGTTTTAATTCCCTTTGAAACAGCTATTATTATCTCTATGATTTCTCTTTTTACTATGGTATTTATATCACTTTTGGGAAAAGGTATTTTCAAACTGATTCCTATCTTAGGTGCTATTTTGGTGGGTTATGTTGTTTCAATATTTTTTGGGGTAGTTGATTTTTCAATTGTAGCAAAAGCTTCTTGGTTTTCTATGCCAAACTTTACAGCACCAGAATTTAACTGGCAAGCTATTATCTTTATTTTACCAATTGCTATTGCTCCTGCTATTGAGCATATTGGTGATATGTTGGCTATTTCAAATGTTACAAAAGTAGATTATCTTAAAAAGCCAGGATTAAAAAATACACTTTTAGGTGATGGTTTAGCAACTTCTGTTGCATCAATGTTTGGTGGTCCACCAAATACTACATACTCAGAAGTTACAGGTGCTGTTACAGTAACAAAAGCCTTTAATCCTGCAATTATGACTTGGGCTGCTATTGCTGCTATTGTTTTAGCATTTGTTGGGAAATTAGGTGGAATACTAGCTACTATCCCAGTTCCAGTTATGGGTGGAGTTATGCTATTACTTTTTGGAATTATTGCAAGCGTTGGTATCTCTACTTTAGTAAGAGCTAATATTGATTTTAACTGTCCTAGAAACTTAGTTATTGTTTCTATGATTTTAGTTTTTGCAATTGGAGGAATGACATTTAATTTTGGTGGAGTTTCATTTTCAGGAATTGGACTTGGAGCTATTACTGGTATATTTTTAAATCTTATATTACCGCAACCAAGAAAAGACGACCATATTCTTTAGATAAAAGGAGAAAGTCTCCTTTTATCATCTTCTATAAAATTATTAACTCATTTATTTTCTGTCGCTATATTGAAACCATCTTAAAGTAAAATTTTTTCTTAATAAAAATAATGGAGAAAAAAGTGAAAAAATCTATTGAAGAAGCTCTTCAAGCTAAGAAAAGTATTGACCCAAAAGAGTTAAAAAAACTTTCGAAATCTTCTAATTATAAAGTAAGAAGAGCAGTGGCTCGAAATCCAAATACTTCTCAAAAAACTTTAAAGAAACTACAAAATGACCCTATCTTAAATGTTGCATATATGGCAAATAAATTTATATCAAAAAAGATATTATTTAAAGATTCTCCCTCTTTAACTTATCCTTGTGTTATTTGTGAAGAAGATGAATCGAAATTCCATAATATATGTCCTACTTGCAATAAAACTAATTCTCATAAAAGTACTAAACTATTTACTTAAATAAAAGAAGAACTAATAATTTCTTATGGTATAATTTTCTAAAAAGTAAGGAAGAATAGTGAATAAAATCCTATTATCTATAATGTTTCTACTTGTCACATTTTCTCATGCTGGAATGTTTGACCAAGTTAAAAATATGATCTCTAACGAACTTTCAAAAACAAGTGAAAATGACTTAATAAGCTCTATCTCAAAAAATATGAACATAACACCAACTCAAGCTACAACAGGAACAGCAACAATTTTATAATATGCAAAAAATCAAATTTCTGATACTGACTATACTAGTTTGTTAAAAGATGTTCCAGCTTTAGGTAATCTAAATACTTCTTCATTGACAGATAGTTTATTGAATAAAATTAGTTCAGCTGAATCTGTACAAACTGCATTTAAAACTTTGGGAATGGATTCTAATATGGTTAGTAAATTTGTACCATTAATTATTGAGTATGTACAAAAAGTAGGGGGTGTTGATTCTTCTACTCTTTTAACAAGTGCCTTAAAAGGCTTATTATAGTTTAATTATTATTTGTGTTGTTGTATTTTATTCATTTCTTCTTTAAATACTCCAATGAAGTGATTTACAACATTACCATCTAGATGTTTTGACATCTCTTTTTTCATCATAACAAGGGTATTAAATGTGCCTGTTGAGTTTTTATAACTTTTATTGGTGGTTAAGGCATCAAAAACATCACATACAGCAATTATTTTTGCAAAAATACTCATGTGTTCAGCTTTTTGCTTATCTGGATATCCGAAACCATCAACTCTTTCATGATGATTTCTAATACCTGATAATATCTCTTTATTTGTAATTCCTAATTGTCTTGCCATTGCCCATCCATACATTGGGTGCTTTTTAACCTCATTAAATTCATGTTCAGTCAAAATACCTTCTTTATTTATGATTTTGTCACTAATTTGAGTTTTCCCTAAGTCATGAAGTAAGGCAGATATTCCTAAGTTTTCTAAATCTTTTTTATTCATGCCCATATGTTTACCCAGGCATAAGGCATAAACGCTTACATTTAATGAATGAGTATGCGTATAGTAATCACTTGCAAGTATAGTTATAAATGAACTTACTGAAAAACTATCTTGTAAAATTGTAGATACCATATCATTTACTATAATTTCTACTTCTTTTACATTTTTTATTGTTTGAGGATTTTCAAATATATTATTTACAGTATTTCCAACTTCTTCATAAAAATTTTTCATATTTTTTGGTATGAGTTTTTTGCTCATAAAATCATTATAATAATTTTCATAAAATTTTCTTTCATTTTCATGAACATACAGATATCTGTAATCAGACAGATTTTCAATATCGTGAAGAATAAGTTTTCTACTTTTTGTAGAGATTAAAGAAACATTTTCTTCTTTTGAGTTTTTCCCATATAAATCAAAGAAAAATTCAACACCTTCATTTATTATTTCTTTATTAATAAGATAATATTTTTCTTTATTTGTTATGTATTCATTCATGCCCATTTTAAACTCACTTAGTAATTATGGTATTAATTCATCTATATTAGTCTAAAAAAAATAAAACTTATATTAAAAAATAATTTTATTATATATTATTATATAATCTACTTAGTTATCAAATTGTTAATTATAATTTAATTATCCAATTTTTATTTTGACATTCATCTATTATTTCTTTAAAAAGTCATTAATGATTTTTTTATGGTCAAAGACCAATTTATCAAGTGGTATTTTGTCTTTTTCATATATAAATACTTTTTTTGCATCATCTTGAGCTATAGGTTCTCCATAGGCTTTGCATATAAAAACTATTGATACCGTATGAAATCTTTCATCTCTTTTTGGGTCTGAGTAAACTCCAAGGAGTGATTCAATTGTAACATCAAGTGAGGTTTCTTCTTTCATCTCACGAACTACTGCATTTTCAACTGTTTCGCCAATATCAACAAACCCACCAGGAATAGCCATTCCTAGTGGTCTGTTTAATCTTTCAATCAAAACGATTCCTCTAAAATTTTCTTTTTCATCATATAGTTTTATGATGCCATCAACTGTCAAATAGGGTGTCTTTATCATTGTTTTCTTTCTATTTAGTTTTATTTTTCTTGTTATTTTTTAATATAACTAAAGTATATTAATTATATTATTGATTTGAATAAAATTATTTTCTATTATACTAAAATATAGTTATAAAAATTGATAAATGATAGCTTTATTAAGAAATTTAAATTAGAGGAAAAATATGATACCAAATTTATTGTGGAAAAATGAAGTTCTTTATCAATCAAAAAAATTAATAAAACTTTATAAAGAAGAATTAGAATGTCTAGGCATGTATGAGTATGCAACAAATTGCAAAGAAGAAAAAAATGATGGAGCAATTGGTGGTAGGAATGAGGAAGAAACAAAAAAACATTTCTCTGAACGTTTTTTAACATCATCGGCGAGAGTGCAATTTGTCGTTTTAGACCCGAAAAAATATTTTTTAGAAATTTCAAAAGATTTAAAATCAACTTTTTCAAGTGGAAATATTTCTCTTTTAGATATTCCATGTGGAACAGGAGCTGGTATATTATCTTTATTATCAAATTTAGCTGAATTAAGACAATTTTCAAAAGTACCAAGATTACCTATTTCTATAGATATTTTAGGAGGAGATTATTCAAAGTCAGCTTTAGATATATATGTAAAATTATTAAATAAAATAAAATTGGAACTTGAAAATGAATTGATATTTATAACTTTTGATATTTTTGAATGGAATGCATCAGATATGAAATCTACTAATCTTTTAACAACACAATGGTTAAAAGATGAAGATAAATATGAAGAATTTTACATTTTTATGTCTGCATTTAGTGGGGTAGGAAGTAGTAATTATAAGAGATTTGAAGAATCATTCAAATTTATTCAAAATAGGATATGTCATCAACCCTCAACAATTATTTTTATTGAACCAAATACTAAAGAATCAAATATTTTTATGAAATTATTAACTAAAACTTATAATGTTTGTTTATCATGGCTTAATGGAAAAGAAGAATCAACAAATGGAGAAAGATTTAATTGGCATGATGAGATTAGAGATAATACTGCAAAAAGTGAAGTATTAGTTAAACAATATTCTAGGAAATAAAAAAATGGGAAATGAATTATATAATAATGTAGCAATTCGAGCATTAAATCAAACAAAAACATTAAATCCAATTATCTATTTGGCAGTACGATGTTTTTTTGAAAATTTTTCTAAAAAATATGGAGATATAAATCTTTTAGAAGAATATATAAAAAGAAAATTATATGTTCGTAAATATTGGAGTATAAAAGAAAATAAACTTTATAAAGAAAAAGAAAAAGATGAATTTATTTATCGAGATGTGTTATCATTATCAGCTTTTGGAGTTATTTGTGAATCTTTTTTAATGAGAAAAATTGTTGATGAGGAATGTTTAGAAAATAAAGATTTTGTTTATAGTTATATTTTACCAGATAGTAAAAAATCAACAAGAAATTATCAATATTATTTTAATGGATATAGAGAAAGAAATGAAGCAATTCTTTTAGCATTAAATAATAATAGTGAAAAAATTGCATTAGTTTTGGATTTACAAAAATTTTATCCTTCAGTTAATAAAGAAAATGTGAAAAAAATTTTTTTAGAAAAAATAAAAAAAGGAAATGATGAGATTAATAAACTAAGTAATAATATTGTTTGTTCTCTTTTAAATAGTTCTTCTTCTGGTATTCCAATTGGTCCAGATTTAAGTCACTTAATGGCTCAAATCTATCTTGAATATTTTGACGAGAAAATGATTGAAAAATTTCCTAATAATTATTTTAGATATGTAGATGATATAGTTATTATTTGTAATGGTGAAGAAAAAGATTATATAAAAGATTTTGTTAAAGGTATTCTACCTCCTGAATTAAAGATAAATGAAAGTAAAACAGATAAATTAACTTTTAATGAATGGCAAATTCTTACAAAATCAAATGATAAAATAAGTGAAAATTTTAATGAAATATTAAATGAAATTACTGCTTTTATTTCTATGCATCCTTTAAAAATTGATGAATTAGAAGAGATGCTAAATAAACAAGGTTTTAATATTCCTCTGAGAAGAATAAAAAAACAGTCTAAAAGTAAAAATTATATGAGATTTATACAATCTTTAATGCGTGGAATAGGTTTTTTATCTACATATGAAATTTATTACATGAAACCAGAATCAATTATTTCTAAATTGGTTTCTTTGAAAGAATTTTATTTATTAAAATTTAATGAACTATCTCAATTCAAATATAGTAATGATAATAGTGCTGAAAATCGAAGTAATACTCAACGATTAAAATTTATTTTAAATAGATTATTATATCTGTGTACATTAGAAGAATTAGAAAAATTACTAATAAAAATTCCTAAAACTGAAAAATTTTCTGATACAAAAGAAGTAATATTGTCATTAAGTAATAAAAATTTAGTTAATACAATAAAATTTGGAGGGAAATTAGTTCAAACTGTATGTGAATTATGGAAAGAAAATAATTTTGCTAAAATTAATTTTACAAAGGAAGATTTTTTACAATTTAGAAATCTTAATGAAGTTATAGATTCAATAATTATAATGTATTTATATCAAGTTATAACTTTTGAGAAAGATGAAATCTTGAAATATTTAGATTTTATAAATAAAGAATATTTTTTAGTAATTATTGATGAAAAATATATTCCTACATTAAAAGATAATGAATATATTATGGAATTATATGGATTGTTAAAAAACGTAAGTTTAGAAAGGAAAAATGAATTATTATTTACAAGATATGATAATGATGAAAGTATACAGTTAGCAGGATTAGATTTAGGGATAGGGTATTCTTTATAAGAGTATATGTATTTTAGAACACTTTACTTTTATAAATACTTGAAAGTCTTCATTTCTCTTACTTTATATGAACAAAGTAAGCAAAATTACCAACAAAATTTCAAAAGCCCTTTGGATTACCTCACTTATTATTTATCTTTTGTCTGTACCAGAATTTAGTCACTTCGTTTCGGCATCTGACTTGTAAAACTCACTTAAAAATATGCTATTAGAATATTTGTTATGTTCAAACAGTTACAAGTCTTTCCCGAAAAGAGAAATAAACATTCAGCTTTTGCAAATGTTGGGAACAAAGGTGGGATAAGGACATTTACATTTTTGATTTGTTTAGATTCCAAACTTTTACTTACTCCAATTAATATTAAGGTGATACAAGAGAACTAACAACCGAAGGGATTTTTTTTTCTGCCTTTGATGAAGCTAAGATTTTAGACTTTTTTTTCGGGGAACAGTGAGGACTGTTTGAGTAAATAATGACCTAAATGGTCATTATTTAGGAGTTCCACAACGCAGAAAAAAAAGACTGAAATCTTAGGGAGCTTTGCCTTCATCAACTCGGCAGTCTTTTTTGCTTACTTTTTCGAGACCAAAAAGTAAGAAGAGCGGAAACCTTTAGGTTTTCAAGAGTGAAAGAAACTTTTACAAAACAATAGAATACCGACTAACAATATCCAAAATCATCTTCCCATATTCATGGGATTTATCCAAAGTCAATCTATCCTTGGTACCAGAAATACCAACAGAAGCAATTAAAATATTCTCATGATTAAATAAAGGAACACCAACACACCTCATACCATCTTGATACTCTTTATCATCAATAGAATAACCATTTTCCCTAACTTCTTTTAAAGTATCTTCTAGACTCTTTAGACTTGTAATAGTATTGTGAGTATATGAGTTTAATTTTACTTTTTCTAAATCAAAATTTCCAAAAGCTAGGATTGATTTACCCAAAGCATTTGTGTGTAAAGGAGCTTGTAGACCTATTTTATTTCTTGTTTTAATTATCCTATCTGAATTGTCAAATTGATTTATGTATAAAACTTTGTAATTGTCAAAGACCCCTAAATAAGAACATTCATTAGTAATTGAATATATCTCTTCTAGTAGGGAGTTTGTTTTATTTACTATAAGTTCTATTCTTGTCTTTGAACTTATTGGTTTTATTATATCAGTTGCAATTATTTCATTTGATTTCTCTAAGTGAGTTATAAAGCCTTCTTCTTCAAGTGTTTTTAGTAATCTTGACATGGTACTTTTTTCTATGTTTAGTTTTTTGCATAGTTGTTTTGCTAAAATAGGTTTATCATAGTTCACAATTTCTTTGTAA
The DNA here is from genome assembly GCF_004116465.1 of Arcobacter sp. F2176. Taxonomy (NCBI): domain Bacteria; kingdom Pseudomonadati; phylum Campylobacterota; class Epsilonproteobacteria; order Campylobacterales; family Arcobacteraceae; genus Arcobacter; species Arcobacter sp. F2176. Next base: position 134,440 of record NZ_PDJV01000007.1, on the reverse strand, counting down.
ACTTGTAAACCTTTTGTAAAAGATTTGTTAGTTGACATAATAGAACTCTTTTTGTTTATTATATCAAATAACAGAACTATTTTTAAAGTTCTGTTATTTTGAAAATTTAAGCTAGAAGTTCATTGAATTTTGCAAGCCATTTTGGATGAGCAGGCCATGCAGCAGCTGTAACTAAGTTGCCATCTACATAAGCATCTTCAAACCCAATATCTGCCCATTTCCCACCATTTGTAGTAAGATCAGGAGAACAAGCTGGATAACAAGAACAAGTTCTATCTTTGACTATTCCAGCAGCAACTAATACTTGAATACCATGACAAACAGAAGCTATTGGTTTATTTTTTGAATTAAAGTTTTGAACTATTTCTAAAACTCTAGGATATAATCTGATGTATTCAGGAGCTCTTCCTCCTGGAATTAGAAGTGCATCATAACTATTTTCATCTATTTCATCAAAAGTAGCATTTAAAGCAAATTTATGCCCTGGTTTCTCTGTATAAGTTTGATCACCTTCAAAATCATGAATTGCAGTTTTTATTTGATCACCTGCTTTTTTATCTGGACAAATAACATCAACAGTGTGTCCTAACATCAAAAGAGCTTGAAATGGTACCATTAATTCATAATCTTCAACAAAATCTCCAGCAATAATCAATATTTTTTTTGACATAATATTTCTCCTTTTTATTATTGATAAATGATATATCATAAAGTTTTAATTTAGAATTTAAAATGAAACTAATTATTTCTAGTTTCATATTATGCAACATTAAATGTTTTAAATAAACAATTAAATTTATTTTGGCTAAAATTTGGCTTTATGTGCGTATATGACTACAAAACTAGGTATTAGATGAAAATATTATTATTGCTTTTTTTATTTCTTTCAACATTATTTTCAAGTACTTTAGAATCTTTACTTGATCAATATGAAAAAACCACTGAAAACTCATTGCAAACTGTAGATGAGAAAATGGGGCATGTTCGTATTTATTCGCAAAAAGAGATGAAACTTATGCAATACCATAAATTAAGTGATATCTTAAAAGAACTTCCCCTTTTTACACTAAATAAAAATAGATATGGAGTATCTAATCCATCCCTTGCAGGAAGTAAAACAACTGTTAGTGGATTTTTTAGGTTTTTTATAAATGACCATGAAATAAGCTCAGCTCAAACTAAATCACCCTTTATTATTTGGGGTGATTTACCTTTAGATTTTATTGACCATGTTGAGATATATTATGGACAAAGTTCTTTTTCTCTTGGAAATGATAGTGGAGTATATTTTATAAGACTTTATACTAAAAATCCTGAAAAAGAAAATGGTGCTGAAATTACTTCTCAAATTTCTAATAATCATACAAATTCAAATGGATTTACTTATTCATCTCAATTAGGTACAGATTGGTCATATTTAATATATTTAAATAATACAAAAATAAGAGATGAGTCCGATTATAAAGACAGAAAACTTTCAAATGATTCTCATAGGAGATATCTTTACTTAGATGTAAAGAATGAAACAACAAGTATCAATGTTGGGTATAGTGATTTAAGAAAAGATAACTATATGGGATTCTCAAAAGATATAACTCCAAACAGTGGTGAAATATATTCAAAAAACTATTTTTTAGATGTTACCAAGTATTTTTTAGATGATAAATCAATAAAATTTAATTTTTCAATTGGGAAAAATAATAGAAAATATGAAGAAGAAAATAAGGAAGGCATTACAATTATTCCTTATCTTTTTTCTCCTTTACAAAATATTACAAAATATAATGAAGATTTAAAGCTAACAAAAACAAATGCATATTTATCAAAAACATTTAATTATAAAAACAATAACTTTTTAGCTGCACTAAGCATGGAAAATAAAAAGTATGAAGTAAATAATAGAACTCTTATTAATTCAAATACTTCTATTGATGTAGGAGAGTTTAACAACTTTAATGAAGAGAGTGTTTATTCTGTGTTATTTCAAGATGATTATAAAATAAAAGATGATTTAATAATTATAGGAAATGCAAAGTATGATAAATACAAAAGAAAAGGATTTTTAAAAGATTCTACAAATAGTAATTATAGAATAGGAACTATTTATACCCCTTATAAAAATTTTGGTCTAAAAAGTTTTTATACAATAACAACTGTACCTCAAGATTTTTATAGTATAGATTTTGCTTTACCTTCTAACAAAGAATTAAAAGAGCAAAAGTACAGATTCTACACTCTTGAAGGTGTTTTTACTACAGATAACTCAAAATTTGGAATAACATATGATCATGTTACTATAAAAGATTTTATATATCTTTCTTCTTATGGTTTTGTAAATGTTGATCACAAAATTACAACTGATGGTTGGATATTTGATTATGAGTATAATTTTGCAAACCAAGATAAAATAAAACTTAATTATTATTTAACAAGTTTGAGTGAGATTGCAAATAATTCACAAGATGGTGGATACATTAAGTATATGGGAGAGTATAAAAGGTTTGAGTATTTTACTTCATTAAACTACAAAAGTTCATATTCTTATAAAGATGTTCATGTTGGTAGTGCCTATGATGTAAGTATTGGTAGTACATATAATGTAACTAAAAATTTAAGTCTGAGTTTAAAGGGTGAGAATATTTTTAATAAATCAACTCAATCTCTTTTTTATGATGTAAGTACAAAAAAAGACTTTGCACTTAAAGATTATGGAAGAAGTGTTACTATGACACTGAAATGGGTATTCTAATGAAAAGCCTAATCTTAATATTAAGTATTATTTCATCTTTATTTTCTTCTTCTCAATATACTTTTTTAGTCAATGAATATGATAAAGAGATTGAATTAGAAGCAAAAATTATTGCAAAAATTGCAAAAAGTTCTTTAAATGAAGATATTAGGCTTTTTATTCCAAATATAACTAATATGGAAAAAAGAGTTTATTCTAAATATTTTCTTTTGACTAAAACTTGTGAAAATTCAAACTTTGTTTTCGTTAAAAATAATAAGGAAGATATTAATAGTTGTTCTCAAAAAAACAAATTATTCTTTACTAATAACTATAAAAAACTACTTTCCAATAGAAAATATTTCGGAGCATTTTTTTGGAATAAAAGTAGACCTAATATTGTTTTTATAAAAGCAAGATTAACCAAAGAACACATCAAATTACCAAAAGATTATGACCAATTTGTGGAAGATTTTGATGAAAGATAAGTTATTTATAAAAAATCCTTTAAGGATTATACTTCTAACTGCATTCATTTCTTCCCTTTTGCTTTTGCTTTTATATGGAATTACGATATTAGAGAATAAAGTTGAAAAGAAAATGGTTGAAATTTCTATTTTTGATGTTATCTCTATTGCCAGAAATGATGCTACTTCAATAGAAAGAATATTAAATAATGCTAAAAATGAAGATTATGTTAAATACATAGAAAAAGATTTTACATTGCAAAAGAGAATAGAAGAACATCTAAAAATACTTTTAACAAAGAATATAAAATATGCATACCTTTTATATAAAGATGAAAAAGGTATATTTAGATTTTTAGTTGATGGTTCAAAGCCTGCTGAAAAAGCTACAATAAATCAAAAATTTGATATAGAAAGTGAAAAGTGGTTTAATTTATATAAGACTAAAGAACCTCAATTAATAATGCACAAACTTTTGCATGAATTATCAATTACATACCTTGTACCTATTATTCAAAATGGTGAAGTGAAACTTATTTTAGCAATAGATTTTTCAATCAATAAGATTGAAGATATCAATGAGATGATTACTGTAATCAAAAATGTAATTATTGGAATTATTCTTATTACTTTTATTTTCTTAATAATCTTAATTATTCAGACATTCAAATATAGTGTTATGAAAAAAGTAGTTTATATTGATAAGTTAACAAATGTTTATAATAGAAACTATTTACAAGAATCAGAAGATTTTATTAATTTAAATGATTATGTTTTAGCTACCCTTGATATAGATTTTTTCAAAAGAGTAAATGATACTTATGGGCATGATATTGGAGATAAGATATTAAAAGATGTGGCAAAAATAATTCTAAAATCTACAAGAACTAAAGAAGATATTGTTATTAGGTATGGAGGAGAAGAGTTTGTTATTTTAGCAAAAGCTAGAAGAAATGACCATGCTAGTGCTTTAAACATAATAGAGCGAATTTATAAAAATATTCAGAAAAATAAATTTTATATCAATAATGAAAATTATATTAATATTACTGTTTCTATTGGAGTTAATCTTGTTCCTTTTAAATCAAAAACTTTTTCAGAGGCTTTTAAGCTAGCAGATATTGCTTTATATAGTGCAAAAAACAAAGGTAGAAATACTATTGAAATTTATGATGAAAATGAAGATCAAATTGCTAATTGTTTGTCTATTAGCGAAATAAATGAGGCAATGGATGAGAATAGAGTAATTTGTTTTTATCAAGGGATTGTTGATACACAAACAAAAGAGATATCACATTATGAAGCACTTTTACGAATAGTAGATAAAGATGGAACAATCATTACTCCTGATAAAATTTTACCTGCTATTCGTGGTACATTTATTTTAAGAAATATTACAAAATGTGTTTTAGATATTTGTTATAAAAGACTTTTAGAAGATGAAAAAATCAAAATCAATGTTAATCTAAATCCCCAAGATATAATAAATGATTCTATTTTAAGTATTTTAATAACTTATGCAGAAGATAGAAGCGTATCAAACAGGTTGGGTTTAGAGTTAGTTGAAAATGAAGATATTATGACTTGTCTTGATGCAAAAGAAAACCTATCTATGTTAAAAGAGTTGGGATATAAGATTTATATAGATGATTTTGGAAGTGGATATTCAAACTTTATTTATCTTACTGAAATAAAAACTGATTATATAAAAATTGATGGAAATATTATTAAACGAATACTTGAAGATGATGTATCCTTTTTATTGGTAAAAAGTATTGTAGCCTTTGCAAAAGAAGCCAATATAAAAGTAATAGTTGAATATGTTAGTAGCAAAGAGATTTTTGATAAAATAGAGTCTTTAGGAATAGAATACTCTCAAGGTTTTTATTTCTCTATTCCCTCTTCTTTTGAAACAAAAGATTTAGTTGTTAGATGATAATTTTAGACTTTGAAACAAATAGCCATAATGAACATGATGTTATAGAAGCAGCAGCTGTAAAATTAGAGTTAGTAAATGGAGAATATACAGTTTGTGATAAGTTTCATAGATACTATCTCTCTCGTTATCCTGTGAATCCTTTCTCTTATGAGGTTCATAAACTTTCCCCTGAAGCTATACTAAAAATTAGACAAAACTCCTCTTATGCCTCTTATTTTAAAGAAGATGAAGAGTTTGTAGAGTTTTGTGGTGGAGCAGAAACACTGGTTGCTCACAATATTAGTTTTGAGCTTCGTCATTTAAGACAAATTGTAAATTTTAAAAATCATATTTGTACAATGAAAGAGAATAAGCATATTGTAAAAGCTTTAAATAAAAATGCCAAAATTAAAAATCCAACTTTAGATGAAGTGTGTTTTTATTATGGTATTGAGTTTGATGAAAGTAAACATCACAGTGCTACTTATGATGTTAGTAAAACTTTTGAGATATTAAAAAGAATGAAAATTTAAATTAGTAAATTGCTATAAAGCATTTACTAATTCAACATCCAAGTATTCATCTATTTTTTCAATAAAATCTTCAAATGAAACAGTTCCTTTTTTATCAAAAAGTACAACCTCTTCACCAAAATCATTTTTGATATAATGGTTTTCACTAGCAGTTACTTTTTCATATAATTCCTGCATCTCATCACTTGCATCATCTTGATTATGTAAAAACCAGTTTACAGTAGTATCTTCTATTCTTATTAGTCCATAGGTGTTTGCTTCATCAACATAGTCTTGAATTGTTCCATTTTCAAAACTTGCACCTACTACTAAATCATTTTCATTTAAAATCATATCCATCATATTTTATCTCCCAAAGCTTCTATTTGCATCTCTTTTTGTTGTTTTTTTCTTTTTTGCTGCTTTTTTTGGTAACTGAGCTTTATCTTTAGGTTTTTTATTTTTATTATCTCTTAAACCTTTTTTCTGACTAAGTGATTGTGTCTTAAATCTTGCAACTCTTGGTTGTTTTTCATTTAGCTCATATTCATCATGTGTAAGTCTTGGTACATTTATTATTAGCTCTTTTTCTATCTCAGCCATTTGTACATACTCTTTTACACATAATAATGTAGTAGCGACCCCTGGATTACCAGCTCGTCCTGTTCTTCCTATTCTATGTGTATAATCAACTGTCGTCTCAGGTAGTTCAAAATTCACTACATTTGGCAATAGTTCTATATCTATTCCCCTTGCTGCAATATCAGTTGCTACAAGTACTCTTAGAGTCTTATCTTTAAAGCCTTCCAGTGCTCTTGCTCGAACTGGTTGTTTAATATCTCCATGGATACAAGCTGTTTTTAACCCATCTAAATTGAACTGTTTTGTTATCTCGTCCGCTTTTAGTTTAGTATTTACAAATACTAAAACTTGTTCCCAATTCTCTGAACCAATTAGATATGATAAAAATTCTATTTTTTTGTCTTCATCCATTAAATATATTTGTTGGTCAATTATATCCACACTTGATCGTTGTGAAGAAACTTCTATTACAACTGGTTTCTGTAAAAACTCTTTTGCAAGTTTTTTAATATTTTGATTGATAGTTGCAGAAAACATTCCTATATGCCTTGTTTTTGCACATTGAGAAAATATAAGTTCAATATCTTTTAAAAATCCCATTTCAAGCATAGTATCAGCTTCATCAAGAACTATATTATTTATACTTGATAAGTTTACAGATTTTGTTTTTATATGGTCAAGCAGTCTTCCTGGTGTTGCAACCAGTACATCAATTCCAGCATTTATTTTTCTAATTTGCTCTTTATGACTTAATCCCCCCACAACAATAGTCTGTTTTATGTCTAAATATCTTCCATAATGTGAGATACTTTTTTCTATTTGTTTTGCTAATTCTCGTGTAGGAACTAAAATCAAACTTCTAAGAACTCTTTTATTTGTAGAATCATTATCTTTTGTTTCAAAAAGTTTTTGTAAAATAGGAAGTACAAAGGCAGCAGTTTTACCTGTACCACTTTGTGCAGTTGCAATTACATCACTATTTTTAAGTAATACAGGTATTACTTTTTCTTGAACTTCAGTTGGTTTCTCATATCCTTCTTCTTCAAGAGCTTTTAAAATTTCTGAACAAAGTTTTATTGTGTTGAAAGTTTTGATAACTATTCCTTTTAGTTTTATATTTTAAAAGTGTGATTATATCAAATAGTGTATAATATCTCAATTGTATTGCTAAATCAATAATTAATTTAAAGGTAAAACATAAAAAAGTTTAAAAAAGTCCATATAGAAATAACTAATATTTGTAATTTAAAATGTTCATTTTGTCCTCCAAAAAACTTACCAAGTACAACAATGAGTTTAGATAAGTTTGAAAAGATAAATAGTGAACTTTCAAGTGTTACAAAAGAGTTAGCATACCATGTAGTTGGTGATCCATTAGTTGTATCAAATTTAAATCAATACTTGGACATAAGTAAAAAACATGGTTTAAAAGTCAATCTTACAACTACTGCATATAACTTAAAAGAAGAACAATTTGAAACATTGTGTAATAGTGCAATCAAACAAATAAATTTTTCAATTAATTCATATAATGGAAACTCTCATAAAAAGAGTTTAGATGAATATTTAACTCCTATTTTTGATTTTTGTAAATATGCCTTGGAAAAAGAAGTTGAATTTTTCATAAATTTGAGAATCTGGAATTTTGATGAAGAAAAAAGTGCAAAAGAGTTCAATAGAAAAGTTTTTGAAAAAGCTTTTGAATACTTTGATTTGACTTTAAATATTGATGAATTTTATGTGGCAAAACCAAAAAATATAAGAGTTGCAAGGAAGATATTTTTCAATTTTGACGATTATTTTGAGTGGCCAAGTTTGGAAAATGAATTTGTCTCTGATAAGGGCTTTTGTTATGGTTTGGACTCTCATTTTGGAATATTAGCAAATGGAACAGCTGTTCCATGCTGTTTGGATAAAGATGCCTGTATAGATTTAGGAAATGTTTTTGAAAATGGTTTGGAAAATATTTTAAAATCAAAAAGAGTACATGATATAAAAGATGGTTTTAAAAAAGGTATAGTTTTAGAAGAACTTTGCCAAAAATGTTCTTTTAGAACGAGATTTGATAAATAAGGATTTGGATTGAATGAAGTAGAATTGATAAAAAGAAGTTTAAAAGATTTTTTTACCCCTGGAATATTAAAAATTGCTATTATTCCTCTTTTGGTGACAGTTGTTGTTATGATTCTTATATTTATGGGTTTTGCAGATTATAGTCTCTCTTCACTTGACCAAGTGATTATTCAAGTACAAAATGGAGAAGAATTTACAGTTGATCCAAATGCTCCATTTTTTTATGTTTGGGCAGTCAATGTTTTAACTTTTCTTTTACACTATTCTGTAACTGCTTGGTTAGCTGGATTTTTACTTTTTACTGTAGGTACATTTTTTATATTGTTTTTTTCTATTTTTACAACTTTGATAATAATTGGATTTTTAACTCCTATGATTATAGAGACTTTACGAAAAAGGCATTATCCTGATTTAGTATTAAAAGGTCATGGCTCACTTATTTCTCCACTTTGGGTTGCTTTTAAAAGTTTAGTTGTGATGATGTTATTATTTATACTTTTTATTCCTTTGTATTTTATACCTTTAGTAAATATTATTGCTTTTAATTTACCTATTTACTACTTTTTTCATAAGCTTTTGAATTTTGATGTTACATCTACAATGTTGAGTTCTAGGGAATATTTTGAGATATATACTAGTAAAAAAAATCTATTTAGATTTAGAACTTTGATATTATATTTTATGTCAATGATACCTTTTATAGCACTTTTTTCTGCTGTATTTTTTATAGTATATTTATCAAATGGATATTTTATAGAGTTGAAAAAAATAAGACAAAATGGATTAGATATTTAATCTGTATCCTGTGCCTTGAATATTTTTTAATATATTTTTAGGGAGTTTTTTCCGTAAATTTTTGATAAATAGCCTTAGGGCATTTTGTGTCATAACCGAAGTCTCTTCCCAAAGAATATTTTCAATCTCATGGTAAGTGATGATTCTACCCTTTACTAAAAGCATTTTTAAAAAGATATTCTCTTTTTTTGTAAGTATAAACTCTTCACTTGGACCTTTTACTAATGCTTTACTCTCATCATAAACCCATAAAGGTATGAGGTTGAAAATAGTGCTATTTTCAAAACTATCTATAAAAGCTCTTAATGCAAGGCTTAGTTTCTCTTCTGTTATTGGTTTTACTATATATTTTACTAAATGAAGTTCTGTTGCATCTAAAAGATATTCTAAATCAGTATGTGCAGAAGTAATTATTACTCGCACCTTTGGATTAGATTCTCTGATTTTTTTGACTAGTTCGAGTCCTGTCATTTTTGGCATTTTAATATCTGTAATTATTAAGTCAGGTTTTTTCTCTAAGTATAGCTTATAAGCTTCCTCTCCATCTTTTGCTAGATATATGTTTTTAAACATACAATCAAGAATCTCAAAAATATTATTTTGAATACCAATTTCATCTTCGGCATAAAGTAAAGTGAAACTTCTAAGTTGGTTTACTAGATTATAATCCATAGGATACCTTGTAATAAAAGATATGTTAAAATATATAATTAAAAAAATGGAGTAAATTTGCGTTTTGTAACCGAAAAAAACATATCCAGAATAATCATATATATATTTATAGTTATTATGACAACTATGATAACTCTTATATCATATTTTTATGTAAAAAATACTTACGCTGACTTTGATATGGAGTTAAATAAGTTTGTTCATGATTACTATTCACATCAAAAAGCTCTTCTAAAAAAAGAGATAAATGTTGTAATTGATATTATAAATTACAATGCTACGAAAAGCGGTAGCACAGAAGAAGAATTAAAAGAAGAGACAATAAGACTTTTAAATAATATTTCCTTTGAAAGGGAAAGAAGTAATTATATTTTTGTATATGAAATTTTGGATTTTAATGGGGGTGATAAGTTTGCAAAACTATTAGTCAATCCAAATAGATTGGATATTGTAGGAACAGTTATTTCAGCAAATTATGAAGATGCAAATGGAAAGAAATTTAGACAAGATTTTTTAAATGATATAAAGGTTAAAGGGGAATCTTTTACCCAATATGTATATAAAAAATTCTCTTCTGATCAAGTAAGACAAAAAATTACCTATTTTAAACTTTATCCAACTTGGAATTGGGTTATAGCTGTTGGAGTTTATACAGATGACATTGAAAAAGATATTGCTAAGAAAAAAGAAGATTTAAAAAGTAGGGTTAAAACTCAAATAATACAAACTGTATTATTATTTGTACTATTTTTATCTATAGGAATTGTTTTAACTATACTTCTAAGTGAAAGAATTGATGACTTTTTTAAAGAGTATAGGGAAAAAGTGAAAGCAAAATCTGATGCACTAATTGAGTTGAATGAGACTTTAGAAAAAAGAGTTTCTGATGAGTTAGAAAAAAATAGAGAGCATGAACAATTACTTGTGCAAAAATCTAAGTTTATTGCTTTGGGTGAAATGATATCAAATATTGCTCACCAATGGAGACAACCACTATCTGAACTCTCTTCAATATTTATGAACATAAAATTTAAACATGGTATGGATAAATTAGATAAAGAAACAATGGATAAAAAATCTAAAGAAGCAGAAGTTGTATTGGATTATATGTCTCATACTATTGATGACTTTAGAAATTTCTTTATGCCAACAAAAGATAAAGAAGAGTTTTATTTAAAAGATGCAATCAATTCAGTTATGACCATAATATCATCAGCCTTGAAATATAATAACATAAATGTTCAAATCGATGTAGGAGATGATTTAAAATTAAATACATTTCTCAACGAATACGAACAAGTATTATTAAATATAATTTCAAATGCAAAAGATGTTTTAATCCAAAATAATATTGAAAATCCAATTATTAAAATCTATGCTGAAGAGCAGGGAAATTACATTCTCTTATCTATAGAAGATAATGGTGAGGGAGTAAAAGTAAATCCTAAAAGTAAAATATTTGAACCATATTTCACAACAAAAAGTGATAGTGATGGAACAGGTATTGGTCTATATATGTCAAAAATAATTATTGATAAAAATATGAAAGGTAAACTAAGAGTTCGTAATACAAAAAATGGTGCAAAATTTGTAATTACTGTTCCTAAATAATTAAGAAAATATTCACATAAAAAAAGGGATAGAAAAGTTTCTATCCCTTTTTTGTTTTATTGAATTATTTATCATCCACCATACATCAAATTTGGTAAGAATAGGGCAATTTCTGGTATATAAGTAACCAGCATTAGTCCTACAAAGATAGTCAATGTCCAAGGTAAAGTGGCAACTATAACATCTTTTATAGACATTCCTGTAAGTCCTGATGTAACAAATAAGTTTAAACCAACAGGTGGAGAAACCATTCCAAGCTCCATATTGATAGTAATAACAATACCAAAGTGAATAGGATCAATTCCAAGTGCAACAGCAACTGGAAGTAATAAAGGTACCATAATCATAATAATTGCACTAGGTTCCATAAATGACCCAGCGATAATTAAAAGAACATTCACCATAAGTAAGAACATATATTTATCAACATTTGCTTCAACTAATGCATTTGTAATCATTTGTGGAATATTCTCAATAGTTAAGAAGTGAGCAAATAACATTGCATTTGCAATAATAAACATAATCATTGCAGTTGTTTTAGCTGATTCTAGTGTTGTTGTATAAAATTCAGATAATTTAATATCTTTATAAATGAATACAGAAATAAAGAATGCCCAAACAGCAGCAACAGCAGCAGCTTCAGTTGGAGTAAAGATACCACCATAGATACCACCTATTACAATAACAATTGTCATAAGTCCCCATGATGCATCTTTCATTTTTGCAAGTCTTACTTTAAAAGGCTGAGGTTCTTCTCTTTGAAATCCTAATCTAACAGCTCCTATATATGTAACAACCATAAGCATGATTCCTAATAAAATACCGGGAACAACACCTGCCATAAAAAGTCTTCCAATTGAAACTTCAGCTGTAACACCATATACGATTAATACAATTGAAGGTGGAATTAAAATACCTAAACTTCCAGCAGTTGCAATAGTACCAACAGCATACTTTTTAGGGTAACCAGCTTGCATAATAGCACCAAACATAATAGAACCAATAGCAACAACAGTTGCAGGAGAAGAACCAGAAACAGCAGCAAAAATTATAGATGCGAAAATAGCTGAAATAGGTAATCCACCTGGTAAGTGCCCTACAATTGACTTAGCAAATTCAATAATTCTCTGCGCGGCACTTCCCTTACTCAGTAAGTTACCAGCTAGAATAAACATTGGAATTGCCATAAGTGAATAATGATCAACTTTCTCGAACATCATTGAAGAAACTTCAATAGGTGATATTGGAGTAAATAACATCATTGTAGTAAATGTAGCAGCCCCTAAACAAATAGCAATTGGAGCTCCAATAAGTACTAAAAAGAAAAATATTCCAAATAATACAGCTATACTCATAGCATTCCTCCTGTTTTCTTTTCAACTTCTTTAACCATCTCATTTAGATGTTTAACATTTTCATTATCTTTATGCTCTTTAGCACCCATTCCCATACCTGCTAAAACTTGTTCAGCTTCACTCTCTTTTAATATATTTTCATGATTTGTTGATAAAATTGCGTGAATTCTTTCTGCAACTCTAAAAGCTCCAAAAAGAAATGAAACTGGAATAACTAAATAAACTATCCACATAGGAAGATTCCATAAATCAATTGATCTTTCATCTAAAGGATAAACTACTTGAGTAATGTATTGAAGTCCATAATAAGAAACAGCAACTAAAAATACTAATGTAACTAGATGAGAAATAAGTAGCATTCCTTTTGCAACTTTTGAAGGCATACTATCTAAAAGAATAGTAACTGCAATATGTGCATCTTTTTTAAAGCAATAAGCTGCTCCAAAAAAAGCACTCCATAATAATAAATCGACACTTAATTCTGTTGCCCAAGTTAATGATGCATCAAAAACATATCTTGCTACAACATTAACAAATGCAATAGAAACTCCAATAACCATACCAAATACAGCTATTTTTTGGTTAATGTGACCTATTGCTTTACTTAGAAGTCTTATTATCATAATATCTCCATTTTATTTTGTATTAAGAGCATCATTAATTAAATCTTCACCTATTAAATCTTTATCATAAAATTCAGGGTAGATTTTACTAACAGCTTCTTTCCAAGCAGCTCTTTGTTCAGGACTTAATTCGAATATTTCAAGTTTTCCAGTTGTTTTTGCATACTCTTTAATTTTTTCAAATTGAGAATTATTTAATTCTTGAGCATATTCTCTTTCTTTAATTGTAGCCTCATTCATAGCTTGAACAACATTTTTTTGTAAATCTTCAGGTAATGATTCCCAGAACTTTTTAGACATTACAACTAAATAACCTAGGTACCCATGATTTGAAACAGTTAGATATTTTTGTACTTCATGGAATTTTTTAGTCCAAATGTTTGAAAATGGATTTTCAGCACCATCAATAACACCTTGTTGTAAACCAGAATAAACTTCAGAGAAAGGCATCATTTGTGGATTTGCACCAACTGCTTTAAATTGTGCTTCTAAAACTTTAGAAGACATGATTCTAAATTTTTGACCTTCTGCATCTTTTGGCATGATTATTGGTACTTTTGATGAAGAAAATTGTTTAAATCCATTATCCCAAAAGTTTAATGCAATGTAGCCTTTATCATCAATCATTTGTTTTAATTTTTGACCTACACTTCCGTCTTGAACTCTATGTAATTGGTCAATATCATTAAATAAAAATGGTAAATCAAATAGTGCTAGTTGAGGAACAATTTTACCAAACTTAGAAAAAGATGGTGCTGCCATTTGAACAGAATTTAAAGTTAAAGCTTTTAGAACTGCATTATCTTTATAAAGTTGAGAAGAGGGATAAACTTGAACATCAATTTTACCACCAGAAAGCTCTTCTAGTCTTTTTTCAAAAAAATCGGCCGCTTTTCCTTTTGGTGTATTCGCACTTACAACATGTGAAAATTTAAGTGTATATTCAGGTCCAGCATTTTCAGTTTTTGAAGAAGGCTTTTTATCTTCCACTTTTGTATCTCCACAACCAGTAAATAATAGTGAACCAAGAGTTGCACTAATTATTAAACTTTTTATAGTGATTTTCATATATTTCTCCTTTTGTGATTATAATTAATTATAATAAAATATTATGTATATCTTATGTCTTTTTGTGTATAAATTTATAAATTTTTTGAATATTATTTTGAATTTTGAGGTGTCTATATCATCGGTAAAACCGACGATATAAAAGTGTTGAAGATAAAAATTATTTAGTGTTAAGAGCACCTTCAATTAAATCTTTACCAATTAAATTTTTATCATAAAATTCAGGGTAGATTTTACTAACAGCTTTTTTCCAAGCAGCTCTTTGTTCAGGAGTTAATTCATAAATTTCAAGTTTTCCAGTTGTTTTTGCGTACTCTTTAATTTTTTCAAATTGAGAATCGTTTAATTCTTGCGCATACTCTCTTTCTTTTTGCGTAGCTTCATTCATTGCTTGAACAACATTTTTTTGTAAATCTTCAGGTAATGATTTCCAGAATTTTTTAGACATTACAACTAAATAACCTAGGTAACCATGGTTTGAAACAGTTAGATATTTTTGTACTTCGTGGAATTTTTTAGTCCAAATATTTGAAAATGGATTTTCAGCACCATCAATAACACCTTGTTGTAAACCAGAATAAACTTCAGAGAAAGGCATCATTTGTGGATTTGCACCAACTGCTTTAAATTGTGCTTCTAAAACTTTAGAAGACATGATTCTAAATTTTTGACCTTCTGCATCTTTTGGCATAATAAGTGGTTTTTCAGATGAAGATAATTGTTTGAATCCATTATCCCAAAAGTTTAAAGCTACGAAACCTTTTGCAGTTACTAATCCTTTTAATTTTTCACCAACTGGTCCATCTTGAACTCTATGTAATTGATCAATATCATTAAATAAAAATGGTAAATCAAATAGTGCTAGTTGAGGAACAATTTTACCAAACTTAGAAAAAGATGGTGCTGCCATTTGAACAGAGTCTAAAGTTAAGGCTTTAAGAACAGCACTATCATTGTAAAGTTGAGAAGAAGGATAAACTTGAACATCAATTTTACCACCAGAAAGTTCTTCTAATCTTTTTTCAAAAAAATCGGCCGCTTTTCCTTTTGGTGTATTTGCACTTACAACATGTGAAAATTTAAGTGTATAGTCTGCTGCCATACCTGAAGTCATTAATAAAGCACTTGCTACTGCTCCCATTACAAATTTTTTACCTGTAAACAGGATTCCATTGCTTTTTGTCATTTTATCTCCTTGATTATGTGTTAAAAAAAGTATAATTAAATATTATGTCAAAGTTATGTACTTTTATGTAAAAATTAAAGAAATTTTAAGCTTGCGTAGCATTAAAATAGCATTTTGTATTTTTTAATTATTTACTATAATCTTAAAAATATAATTTGTACTACCTTAAGTAGTGCTAAAAACAAGGTAATATATTAACCCTTTTTTAAATAAAGACAAGGTATACTCCCTCTCTTTTATGGAATATAAATAAAAAATTTTAAAAGGACAGTTAATGGGTTGTAATTTAGATTTACTTACATCTTTTAAAGATAACTGTGGTTTTGGTTTACTTGCTGATTTAAAAAAAAGACCAAGTCATAGTAACTTAGAAGATGCTATTCATTCACTAGAGCGAATGATGCACAGAGGTGCAGTGGCAGCTGATGGTAAAACTGGAGATGGTTCTGGTTTACTATTATCAATGCCTGACAAATTTATGAGAAAAATTGCCTTTCACGAAGGAATAGACTTACCTGAAACATATGCTGTAGCTATGATATTTACAAGTGAAGATTCAGAATTAGAAACATTTATAGAATTTTGTGAAAAAAATGATTTAAAAGTATTATTGACTAGAAAAGTTCCTGTTGATACTGAAGCTCTTGGTGAACAAGCTTTGGAGAGCCTACCAAATATTGTACAAGTATTTGTTAGACCAAATAGTTTAATGTCATCAAAAAGATTTGAGGCAATGTTATATCTTACTAGAAAAGAGTGTGAGCATAAATTAAAAGATAATAAAGATTTTTATATTCCAACATTCTCATCAAAAGTAATCGCATATAAAGGGCTTATTATGCCTACACATATTAAGCATTTTTATATTGATTTAAGAGATGAAGATTTTCAAATTTCATTTGCCTTATTTCATCAACGATTTTCAACAAATACTCTTCCTAAATGGAAGTTAGCTCAACCATTTAGAGCAATAGCTCATAATGGAGAAATTAACTCTGTAGAAGCAAATAGATTTAATGTTGAAGTAAAATCAGAATTAGTAAAATCAGAAATATTTAGTGATGAAGAGATACAAAGAATCTTGCCTATTTTACAAACAGGTTCGTCTGATTCTGCATCTTTAGATAACATGTTCGAGTTTTTGATTGCTAATGGAGTAGATTTTTTCAAAGCTGCAAGAAGTTTAGTACCTGCTCCTTGGCAAAATGCACCACAAATGGATTCTGATTTAAGAGCATTTTATGAATACAGATCTACTTCAATGGAAGCTTGGGATGGTCCAGCTGCAATATCTTTAACAGATGGTAGACATATTGGTTGTTTGATAGATAGAAATGGATTAAGACCAGCAAAATATGTAATTACAAAAAATCATAAGATTTATATTACATCAGAATATGGTACTTTAGAAATTGATGAAAACAATATTTTAGAACGAGGTAGATTACAGTCAGGTCAAATGATTGGATTAGACCTTAACCATGGTAAAATCCTAAAAGAAGAAGATATAAATAATTATTTAAAATCTTCTCAAAATTATGTACAATGGTTAACAAAAGATATGGAATATCTTCAAGAGTATATTGATGAATCTTTTTTAGATACTAGCGATTATAAAGTTAAAGATATTGAGACAAAACAAAAATATTTTAATATTACATATGAAGTATTAGATCAAGTTCTTGAACCTATGGCAAAAGAGGGCAAAGAACCAGTTGGATCTATGGGTGATGATACACCAATGGCATGTTTTTCAAAGGTAAATAGAAATTTTACTGATTATTTTAGACAAAAATTTGCACAAGTTACAAACCCTCCAATTGACCCATATAGAGAAAAAGTTGTAATGTCATTAGAAACAGGATTTGGACCTATTTATAACATCTTAGATGAAAAACCTGAGTACGCAAAAAGATTAAAAGTTGTAAGTCCTATTTTAATGAAAGAGAAATATGATGTATTAAGATCTTTTGGAGATAGTACAAATCCAAGATATAATTCACAATATAAAAATAAAGTTTTCTCAACTACTTTTAAAACTGATTTAAAAGCCTCATTAGAAACTTTATCACAAAAAGTTATTAAATCAGTTAACGAAGATAATATAACAGTAATAATTTTAGATGATAGAAAAGGTTCTAAAGACAATAAAATTATGCCTGCTGCTATGGTTGTGGGATACTTAAATAAAAAACTTTTAGAAGTTGGTATTAGACATCAAGTATCATTAGTAGCAGTAACTGGTGAAGTTTATGATCCTCATATGGCAGCTGTTCTTTTAGCTTATGGTGTTACAGCTATTTACCCATATATGATGTACGGTTCAGTTGTTTCGTTATTTAGTAGAAATGAAATTTCAAAATATGAAATGCAAGCTTTACTTAAAAATACTCTAAAATCAATAAATGCTGGATTACTAAAAATCATGTCTAAAATGGGTATTTGTACAGTAGCTTCATATAGAAACTCAACGCTATTTGATGTAATTGGACTAAGTGATGAGATTATTAATGATTGTTTTCATGGGAGTCATTCTGATTTAGCAGGTTTAGGTTATGCCGATATTGAAGAAAGAATTGAAAAAATTCATTTTAATGCATACTGTGATGATACTTATATGTTCCCATTAAATCTAGGTGGATTTTATAAGTATATTAATGGTGGTGAATATCATGATTATGGTCCAGCAACTACAAATGCTATGCATAATAAAAAAGCAAAAGATAAAGAAGATATTACAGATTTTGACACTTTAAGAACTCTTGTAGAAACAAGAGATAAAAAATTCATTAGAGATTTTTTTGAATTTAATTCAGATAGAAAAGCAATTGATATTAATGAAGTTGAATCTTTAGAAGATATTTTCAAAAGATTTGCAACAGCTGCTATGTCTTTGGGTTCTATTTCTCCTGAAGCTCATGAAGCAATGGCTACAGCTATGAATACAATTGGTGGTATGAGTAACTCAGGTGAGGGTGGTGAAGACCAAAAAAGATTTGGAACAATCAAAAACTCTAAAATCAAACAAGTTGCTTCTGGAAGATTTGGTGTAACACCAGGTTATCTAAGAAGTGCCCAAGAGATTCAAATCAAAGTTGCACAAGGAGCAAAACCAGGTGAAGGTGGACAGTTACCTGGTCACAAAGTTACTCCATTGATTGCAAGTTTAAGACATACGGTTGAAGGGGTTACTCTTATTTCTCCTCCACCACACCATGATATTTATTCTATTGAAGATTTAGCTCAATTGATTTTTGACTTAAAACAAATCAATCCAGAGGCAAAAATCACAGTTAAATTAGTATCAACTATTGGTGTTGGAACTATTGCAGCAGGTGTTGCAAAAGCATATGCTGATAGAATTGTTATCTCAGGTGCAGATGGTGGTACAGGAGCTGCTCCTTTAACATCTATTAAGCATACAGGTAATCCTTGGGAAATGGGTCTTTCAGAAGCTCATAATGCCTTAAAAGCAAATAGTTTAAGAGAATCTGTTCATCTTCAAACAGATGGTGGACTTAAAACAGGACTTGATGTTGTAAAAGCTGCAATGTTAGGGGCTGAGTCTTATGCCTTTGGAACAGCAGCACTTACACTTTTAGGTTGTAAGATTTTAAGAATTTGTCATACAAATAAATGTTCTGTGGGAGTTGCTACTCAAGATGAAGATTTAAGAGCATTTTTTACAGGTACAGTTGATAGACTTATCTCTTACTTCACATTTATTGGTGAAGATGTTAGAAAAATACTTGCATCATTGGGGTATAAAACTATTGAAGAGATAGTAGGAAGAAGTGACTTATTAAAAGTAATTGATGATGAGTTTGCTCAAAAATTTGATTTCCAAAATATATTAAGAAGAATAGATGGAGTTGATACCTGTCAAAAGCTAAGAAACGAGCCATATGATAAAAATGAGTTTGAAAAAGCATTATTAAAAAAAGTTCATAGAACAATAGAAAATCCTAAAATGCCAATTAAAATCAAAGAGACTATTTGTAACTTAAATAGATCATTTGGTACTTTGATTTCTGGTGAAATTGCTAAGTATTATGGGGATAAAGGTTTACCTGATAACTCTATTACTTTTGAGTTAAATGGAATTGCAGGACAATCTTTGGGTGCATTATTATCAAAAGGGATGAATATCAACCTTTATGGCGCAGCAAATGATTATGTTGGTAAAGGTATGAATGGTGGTAAAATCATTGTAAATACTCCTCACCAAGGTCCAGAATTCGCAGGTGCTGGTAATACCTGTCTGTATGGTGCAACTGGTGGAAAACTTTATGTAAGAGCAGCAGTAGGGGAGCGATTTGCTGTTAGAAATTCAGGAGCTATTGCAGTTGTTGAGGGAACAGGAGATAATGCTTGTGAGTATATGACTGGTGGTATTGTTGTAATTTTAGGTGATACAGGTATTAATTTTGGAGCTGGTATGACTGGTGGATTGTCTTTTATTTATGACCCTGAAAAATCTTTTATTGATAAAATGAATCAAGAATTAATAGAAGCTGTTAGAATTGATACAGATGATACGGAGAGAGAAAGACTATATTTAAAAAGATTATTAATGGATTATTTTAATGAAACAGAATCAGAAAGAGCAGCTTTAATATTAGATAATTTTAGACCACAAATAAGAAACTTTTGGATGGTAAAACCAAAAAATATGACAGTTCTACCATTAGATCCGGATAAGGGAGATTAAGATGTTAAACTTTACTAAATTTGAAAGAATAAGTCCTGAAAAAAGAGATGTTCTACAAAGATTAAAAGATTTTGGTGAGATATATGAAGTTTTTAGTAATGGAAGAGCAAAAGAACAAGCTGATAGATGTATGCAATGTGGTGACCCGTATTGTCATACTGGATGTCCTTTAGGAAACTATATTCCTGCATGGTTAAAACAAACAGCAAATAAAAATTTAGATTTAGCATTTGCTTTATCTAATGAAACATCTCCTTTCCCTGAAATTTTAGGAAGAATCTGTCCTCAAGATGTTTTATGTGAAGGTGCCTGTTCTTTAAATACTGGACATGGAGCTATTTCAATAGGAGCTATTGAAACTCATATTAGTGAAAAAGCTTTTGAGAAAGGGATGGAACCAAAATATCCAGGAATAAATAGTGATAAAAAAGTTGCAATTATTGGTTCAGGACCAAGTGGTTTATCAGCAGCTACTTTTTTACTAAGACGAGGTATTCAAGTTGAGCTTTTTGAGAGATCTGATAGAGCAGGTGGACTTTTAACTTATGGAATTCCAGGATTTAAACTTGATAAAACTGTAGTTCAAAGAAGAGTTGAATGGTTAATAAAAGCTGGAATGAAATTACATTTAAATTGTGAAATAGGAAAAGATAAATCTGCAAAAGATTTAGAAGAAGAGTTTGATGCAATTTATCTTGGAATTGGTTCTACTTTAGGTAACTACACTGGTATTGATGGTGAAAAATCTTCAAATGTACATTTAGCAATGGAATTCTTAACAGCTGTTCAAAAAAGAAATTTTGGGAAGACAACTGAAAACTTTATTGATGTAAATGGGAAAGATGTAATTGTAATTGGTGGTGGTGATACTGCTATGGACTGTGTACGAACTTCTGTAAGAGAAGGTGCAAGAACAGTTAAGTGTCTTTACAGAAGAGATGAAGCAAATATGCCTGGTTCTAAAAAAGAAGTTGTAAATGCAAAAGAAGAGGGTGTAGAATATGTATTTAATGTTTCTCCTAAATCTTTTGTTGTGGAAGATGGGAATGCTGTTAAAATTGAATTATTAACTACTTCTATGAGTGAAGCAGATGGCTCAGGAAGACAAAAAGTTGTAATTAATGAAGGAAGTGAATATTTTGAAGAGGCTGATGTTATAATTTTAGCCTTAGGATTCAAGCCAGAAGTTCCAACATTCTTGAAAGATTTAAAAATAAAAACTAATTCATGGGGTGGAGTAGAAACAGATAACTATATCACTTCTAATAAAAAAGTTTATGCCGGTGGAGATTGTCAACGAGGAGCTCACTTAGCTGTAACTGCCTCACTTGATGGAAGAGAAGCTGCAAAAATAATTCTTTCTAAGCTTTTATAAAAAGAAGAGTATTTTATACTCTTCTTTTTAATAAAAATAAAATTTATACCTTTAAATATCGTTAAATTTCTTATTTTTAGCAAAACTGTTATAAAAGTTAGTCTGAATAAAGAAATTTTTAATAAATATTAGGTTATAACTCCATAATTTAATTTTAAAAAATAGGAATTTAAGTATGTCTTTAATAATCACAGATGAATGTATCGCTTGCGATGCATGTAGAGAAGAATGTCCTAACATGGCAATTGAAGAGGGTGATCCAATTTATATAATAGATTCTGACAGATGTACTGAATGTGTAGGTCATTATGAAGAGCCTGCGTGTGTTGAAGTTTGTCCCGTTGACTGTATTATAGTTGACCCAGATAACCAAGAAACTATGGAAGAATTGAGATTTAAGTATAATCAACTACAGGAAGAAGAGGTATAACAAATGGCTAAGATTACAACTGTTATAGACATTGGGTCTAACTCAATGCGTATGGTTGTGATGCAAAAAAGTAGCCGTTTCGCTTTTCATCTTGTAAACGAAACAAAAGCAAGAGTTAAAATCTCTGAAGGCTCGTATGAAAATGGTGGGAATTTACAAGAAATTCCCATGGAAAGAGCTTTTAACTCTTTAAAATCCTTCTTAAATATCTCAAAATGTTTAAAATCTAGAAAAATCTTTTGTGTAGCAACTTCTGCTATGAGAGATGCTCCCAATTCAAAAATCTTTGTAAATAGAGTAAAAAATGAATTAGGTTTAGATATTAAAGTAATTGATGGTACAAAAGAAGCATATTTTGGTGGAGTTGCTGCTTTAAATTTAATAAAAGCTGATGATTTTGTAACTGTGGATATTGGCGGGGGATCGACCGAATTTGCAATAGTTAAAAATAAAAATATAGAGCATGTTTTATCTTTAGATATTGGAACAGTTAGGTTAGGGGAACTGTTTTTTTCTAAAGGAGATATGGAAGGTGCTAAAAAATATATTTTAAATAAACTAGAAGAACTCAAATCTTGTGGATATGAAATACCAAGTACTGTAATAGGTATTGGTGGAAGTATAAGAGCTTTGAGTAAAGTTATTATGAAAAAAAATTATTATCCTTTAGATGTTCTTCATGGCTTTAAATATAATGTAAATTCAAATATAGATTTATTTGAAGCTATATTTAACTCAAAAAATAATAATACTTTGAAACTCTTAGGTATAAAAAAAGATAGATATGACACAATAAAAGAGGGAACTTTTATCTTCTCTACTATTTTAAATGAGTTAAATATACAAGAAGTTATAACATCTGGAGCAGGTGTTAGAGAAGGCGTTTATTTAACTGATTTATTAAGAAACTCTAATTGTAAATTCCCAAATAATTTTAATGTAAGTGTTCGAAGTCTGCTTGATAGATTTCAAGTTGATGAAAAAACAAGTGCGTATAATGGTGCAAATGCAAGAAAAATATTTGATGTGTTAAAACCAATTCATCAACTAGATGATAAATATAGAACTCTGTTAGTAATTGCCTCAAAACTCCACTCTATTGGGAATAGTCTAAACTTTTATAAAGGAAATGACAGTACGGCTGATTTTATATTAAATGGCTTAAATTATGATTTTTTACACAGCTCTAGAGTTACAGTTGCTCATATTATAAAATTTTCAAAAAAATCATTACCAATGCAAAGAGACATAATCCGACATAAAATGCTTCTACCTCCTTTAGAAACTATGCAATGGCTATCTTTTATGATATCTTTAAATCTTCTAATTAACAATGACCTATCAGCACCCAAAGTAGAGTATAATTTAAAAGATAGTATACTATGTATTGATATGGATTGTGACATTTATCTAGTAAAAAGTGAAATAGATAAATTACAAATGCCAAAGGGCATTAAAATCAATATAAAGTAGTTTATGAATCAAATTAGAAAGCTTGCAATTGTAAAACTGTCTGCAATGGGTGATATTATTCATGCCATGGTTGCTTTGCAATTTATAAAAAAAAATAATCCAAATATTTTAATTGACTGGTTTGTAGAAGAGAGTTTTTCTCAAGTTTTAGACAACAACCCACACATAGATAATATTTATAAACTAAATTTAAAATCAATCAAAAAGAATAAACTAGAAATATTTAATCAAATAAAACTAATAAAAAGTTATTCTAAAAATAATTATGATTTAGTTATAGATGCACAAGGGTTGATTAAATCAGCAATAGTATCAAGGTTATTATCAAAAGATGTTGCTGGATTTGATAAAGAATCAATTAGAGAAAAAAGTGCTTCGTATTTTTATAATAAAAAAGTATCTATATCTTATGAAAAAAATACAATTGATAGAAATGCAAAAGTAATATCAAATCCTTTAGGTTTTGATATTACTTCTAAAATGATATTAGAAAAAGACCCTTTTTTATTTTATAAGGATGAAAATAAAATAATCTATGACTATTTAAGTAATGATAAAAAGAATATTCTTTTTATCATTGGTGCTAGTTGGAAAAGTAAGATGTATTCTAAAGAAAAATTCGCTAAAATTGCTAATAATACAAATGAGAATTGTTTAATTGTTTGGGGAAGTGAAGAAGAAAAAAAGATTGCAGAATATATTGAAAGGCATTCATGTGCTCAAATAATGCCAAAGCTTGATTTGAATACTTTAAAAGCATTAGTTAGTCATTCTCATCTAATCATAGGGAATGATACAGGACCTACACACATGGCATGGGCCTTAAATGTACCTTCAATTACCATATTTGGTAATACACCTGGGTATAGAAATACATATGAAACAAAAATAAATAAAATTCTTGAGTCAAACTCAAAAGTTAACCCTCATAAATTAGATAAAAGTGATTTCTCAATTAAAGATGTAGATGAGAAGTATATTGTTAAAGTAGCAAAGGAAATTCTTTATGAAGAGAAAGATTAAAGATTATTATAGATATGTTTTGTATAAATTTTTTAGATTTATATTTATTATAACTCCACATTCTATTTTAAAACCAATACTTATATTTTCAGCAAAATTAGTTAATAAATATAATAAAAGATTTAATAAAGTGGTAGAAGCAAATTTGTATTTAGCTTTTGGAAATACTCTTTCACAAAAAAGAAAAGAAGAAATAAAGTTTAACTCTTATAAATCTTTATTTTTCAATATGTATGAATTTATAGAAAATCAAAAGATTTCAAAAGAGGATCTTTTTAAAAAGGCTAACTTTGAAAATGAACATTACATTATAGATGCAATTAAAAATAACAGAAAAATTATATTTATTACTGCGCATTATGGTGGGTGGGAAATTGCACTTCCGTATGTTGCCTTAAAATTTGGTACGCTAGCCGTTGTAAATAGAAAAATGGATAATCCTTTAATAAATAAGCTTTATATAGAAGCAAGGGATAGAAATAATATAATAATGTTAGAAAAGAAGGTAGCAGCAAAAGGTATGTTAAAAGCTCTTAAAAACAATAATCATGTTGCTGTTGTAATTGATCAACACATAAAAGATGGAGTTGAAGTAGAATTTTTTGATAAAAAAGTACTTGCAACTGATGCTACTTCACGATTATCATTAAAGCTCGATGCAATAATAATTCCTATTTTCTCTGTAATGAATGATTTTAGAAATTATACTTTAAAGGTCTATGAACCTCTTGACCCTAGAAATATTGAGTTTAAAACTGAGGATAAGATAAAAGAGTTTACAAAAATGCAATCAGATATTATAGAAATACAAATAAAAGAAACTCCTGATTTTTGGTTTTGGCAACATAAGAGATGGAAGAAATTTTATAAAGAAATTTACAAGTAATCAATATGAATAAAGAGTTTGAGATATTTGCTTTAAATGAGTATAAAAATAGTTCTTTTGATATACTTTCTTTTTATTATGAGGATAAAAAATATTGGCTAAAGAAAGCAAGAGCTACTAAATCTTCTTTAAGTCACAAAATTTATTATAAACTTTTTAAATTAGAATTAATTGCCCCTGTTGAAGAAAAAAGTGCAAAAGAGGCTTTAGTATTTGAAACTAATAAATTAATTAAATTTAAAAGTTTAGGTATAGATGTTCCTTCTATCATTTTTAAAAACGAAGAATTTTTTGTATTAGAAGATAGTGGGAAGAATATAAATTCATATATTAGAAAAAGAGATGCAAAAAAAGAAGATATAAACTTTTATATTAAAGAATCTATTAATGCAATAACTAATATTCATATAAAAAATGAATATCATGGTGGGGCTCAGGCAAGAAACTTAACTTATAAAAATCAGAAAGTATATGCTATTGATTTGGAAGATAGTTTTGATGAAAGAAATATTGATTTAAAAACATTACAGTTTCGTGATTTTTTACTTTTTTTATTATCTTTAACAAAAATTAGAGCAAAAGTTGAAATAGATTATGAAAACTTAATTAATAAATATATTGAACAAACAGGAAACTGTGATTTTAAAAAAAGATTAAATAAACTTGCAAAAAAAATATATTTTTTTATTAAATTAAGTAAAGTTAGCTTTATAAGAAAACGACTCGGGAATGATGTACTCTTATTTTTTAAACTTTTTGATATTTTATATAATTTGAAGGATGATATTTAATGAACGATAATATAATGTCTAGGGTACTTAATATATTTAAAAAACTATTATTTGTACACCTTGTTTTTTTGATTTTTATGTCTATTTTTAGGCTGTATTTTTTTAATTATTACTCACCAATAGATGATTTAAGTGAGTTTTATTCAGATATTTTCAATGCTTTTTTATTAGGTTTTAGAATTGATTTGACTGTAATTGGATATATTCAAGTTATACCTACACTTTTTTTGATATTTTTATATTATATTAAAAAAGAAAAATTGATAGTTTATTTTGAAATTTTCTTAGTATATTATTTATTTATTTGTTATTTATTAGTAAGTATATTTTTGGGTGCAGATTTTGGGTTTTACTCATACTTTAAAGAACATATAAATATTATATTTTTTGGTCTTATGGATGATGATACTAAAGCTTTACTAGTTACATTTTGGCAAAATTATAATGTAATTATGATTCTATCTGTATTTTTTGTATATTTAGTTTTACTTTTTATTTTAATAAATAAAATATTCAAGATTAGTAATAAAAATTATAAAACATTTTTTGGTATAAAATATTCAGTAATTATATTTCTAATTTTCTTTATATTAAATTTTCTAGCAGTTAGAGGAACTTTTGGAATGTATCCTTTAGGTAAAATGGTACCTAATATATCAACAAATGAGTTTATCAATAAAGTATCTCAAAATGGAGTTCGAGCATTTACAAATGCTTTAGATGCCCGAGAAAAATATTTATCAAAACATTATGATTTAATACAAAGTACAGGATATAAAAATAATATTGAAAAAGCTTTTGAAGTGTATAAAGGTAATTCAAATATTGATAAAAAGAATCTTTTATCAAATATTACAAATCAAACATTAAAGATAGACAATAAAGATTATAATGTAGTTGTAATAATGGTAGAGAGCTTTGGTAAACCTATATTAAAATATCAAAGTGATAAGTTTAATATATTAGGATCTTTAAAAAAACATTTTGAAGAAGATACTTTATTTACTAACTTTATTTCAGAAGGTGATGGAACAATATCTAGCTTACAATCAATGATTTTAAATATACCCCATAGACCAGGTTCTTTTGCCTTTTCTCAATCTATTTATAAGCAAACACCATTTACTTTTTCACCTGCATTTTTATATAAATCAAATGGATATGAAACAAGTTTTATTTATGGTGGAGACTTGACTTGGAGAAGTTTAGGGCAATTTCTAAAATACCAAAGTTATGATCATGTAGAAGGTAAAATTAATATTTTTAATAGTTTAAAAGATAAATCAAAAAGTGATGACTTTTATTTCCACCCATGGGGAATTTATGATCAGTATTTAATGTCTTATATTTTAAATAAACTTGAAAATTCTAAGAAAAAACAATTAATTGTTGCTTTAACAACGAATAATCATCCTCCTTACAATGTTCCAGCAGATTATAAAAGAAATAGTTTAATATTTAGTGATGACTTAAAAAAACACATTACTGGAGACTTGGATTTAGCAAAAGAGAGATTTGCATCATATGCTTATGCCATCGATCAAATTGGTATTTTTTTAGATGAATTTAAAAAAACAAAATTTAAAGATAATACAATTATTGCAATAACTGCTGATAATAATACAATTGATGGAATAATGAAGTATGATAATAATAAAGTATTAAATTCAAAAAATATTCCTTTGTATTTTTATATTCCAAAAGAGTTAAAGGAAAAATTAAAAATAGATACAAAGGTTGCAGGATCACACAAAGACATATTCCCTACATTGTATAATTTGACATTAAAAAATCAAGAATATATCTCTATTGGAGAGAACTTATTTGATAAAACAAAAAAACACTATGGGTTCAATGGTTCTTTGATAGTCAATTCAGAAAGTGAAACTAAAAAATTTAAAAGTTTTAGTGAAAAAAAACAACCACTGTTAGAGTATTATAAAGCTTCTTTAGCAATCTCTCAATACTTAATAGAAAAAGAGTATAAAAATCATAAAGGTAAAAAATGAGAATTGCAGTGATTGTAAGAAGTTTAAAATATGGAGGAATGGAAAGAGCTGCTTGTAATCAATCAGATGCCTTCTATTTAGCTGGACATGAAGCTGATCTAATTTATTTTTCAAATAAAGAAAAGAACATAATGCCAAATCAAAAGGCTGTTAATGTTATACAGATTGATTTAAATTCAATGATGAAAAGTTCTTTAATTGGTCGCTCATGGGATATTATTTCAAAATTATCAAATATGATATTAAGGAAAACATATCCAGTAGTTAGTGGTATTTATACTAGTAAAATTTTTGAAGAAAAATTTAAAGAACTTGAGAAGAATAAAAAGTATGATTTGATTTTAATTAGAGGTCAAGGTACATTTGAACAAATTTGGAGATTTAAAGATAAAAGAAGTGTAAGAATTTGCGTAAATGTTTCAAAAAAGAATTATTCAACTTTTATTGATAAGATAATGAGTCGATGCTACTATAATAATGTAAAAGTTAATTGTAACTCAGAAGGGTCAAGAGAATTTTATGTTGAAAAGTTTAAAAGAGAAAATATAGATGTTATTTCTTTAGATACTATAAAAAATCCATTTTTTACTCAAAAAGTAATTGATTTATCAAAAGAAAAAAATAATAAAATACCAAATACCCCATATATCTTAGGGTTGGGAAGATTAGTTAAAACAAAAAATTTTGGATTATTAATAGATAGTTATTATGAATTAAAAACTAAATATAATTTAATGCATAAACTCATCTTAGTAGGAGATGGAGATGATAAAGCTATTTTGGAAGAAAAATGTAAATTTCTAAATATTATCGATGATGTCATATTTACTGGTTATCAAAGTAATCCTTACCCATGGATTAAGAATTCTGAAATTATCGTTTTTACTTCTAAAAAAGAAGGATTGTCTAATGTTTTAATAGAGTCTATGTGTTGTAAAACTAGAATATTGATAACAAAGTCTCCGGGTGGAATGTTAGAAATGATGCAAGGTAACTTATCTAATAATATAGCAGAAAATAATAAAGATGATATTGCACTAAAGATCAATAATATCTTAAATAAAGAAAAAGAGTTTTATTATAGTGATTATGAAAAATTGTTATCATTATTTAATCCATCTGAAGTTGTAAAAAAATGGATTGATATGTATGTAAAAAAGGATTTAAATGTTTGAAGAACTTGATACCTTAGATAAATCAAAAAAGTACAATATTTTTATTGTAAGAACACCATTTCAATTTATAAATGCTTATGAAACATTAGACTATTTTAAAACAGAGAATAATATTTTAATTATTATAGATAATGGTACGGAAAATAATAAGAAGCAGTTGAGTGAATTGATTGAGCATAACTTTTGGACTACAATAATGCGTTTTGGAGATCAAAAATCTAGTAATTTTATGAATTATGTTAACTTAATTCATAAAATAAAAAAAATAAGTGTAGAATATTTATTTATGAGCAGTGGATTTAATAAAATGCAACAAATTCTGATTGCTAATATTAATTCAGAAAAAACATGTTTTTTTGATCAAGGTACAGGAACTATTCTAACTTATAATTATTTTAAAAAAAATAATATAAATAAACTTAATTTAAAAAAGTTAAGATTTTTATTTCTAGGATTAAAAATAAAAATCAATAAGCAAATTGATTTTTTTACAATGTTTGATTTTGAAAAATTAAATAAATCTAATATATATAAAAATAACTATGATTTTGTGAAGAATAAATATAATTTAAATAATAAAGAATTAAAAAATGAAGTTTTTATTATTGGACAGAAATTAGTCAAATCTAAAATGGTAAGTCAAGAAGAATATTTCTCTTATTTGAATAATATTTTAGAAAACTATAAAGAATATAATATCAACTATTTGATGCATAGAACAGAAGATAAAGACTACTTAATTAATAATAATTTCGACAAAAAAATGAATATATTAGATAGTACAAAACCTGGTGAGTTGTACTTCTTAGAGTTAGATTATCAGCCTAAATATATAATTGGTAATGTCTCTGCGTTATTAATTTCATTGAAATATATTTTTAAGGATATAAATATAATCTCATATAAGTTTAATAATGCAAAATTTTTAAATAATGAAGGATATATTTTATCATATGATAATATGAAAAAAAGTGGAATAAAAATAGTTGATAATAATTATTCAAAAATGTAAATAAATGGGTATTAGGAAATAAAAAATGGTAAAAGTGATTTTTTTTGATTTTGATGGTGTTATATTAGACTCAATGCCAATTAGAGATTATGGTTTTAAAAAAATATTTAAAGAGTTTCCCCAGAAAGAAGTTGAAGATTTTTTAGTTTATCATAATAATAATGGTGGTTTATCAAGATTTCATAAAATAGAATATTTTTATACTAATATTTTAAAAAAAACTATTTCAGAAAAAGAAATTGAAATATATGCTAATGAGTTTTCTGAAATTATGAAAAATGAACTTATTAACAAAAAGTACCTTATTTCAGATACTTTAAATTTTATTAGAAAAAATAATGATAATTTTATCTATCACATTGTTTCAGGTTCTGAGCAAAAGGAATTGAGATTTTTATGTAAAAAATTAGATATAGATAAATACTTTAAATCAATAGAAGGTTCGCCTACTGTTAAGAATGATTTAGTAAAAAATATTTTAGATAAAGAAAAATATAAAAAAGAAGAGTCAATTTTAATTGGAGATAGTATAAACGATTATGAGGCTGCTTTGATAAATGGCATAAGTTTTTTTGGATTTAATAATGCTTCCTTAAAAGATAAAGGTCAATATTTAGATAGGTTTATAAATTTAGAAGGAATATTGAATGGGAAGCTTTAAATTAAAAAATTTAGATTGGTTTGTAATTTATATTTATATTTATTTATTTACAATACCTTTGCATTTTGCAAATGCGCAGGTTCCAATATTATCTGGAATTCTTTTTATTTGGGCAATAATTAAATTTAAAAAAGAATTTCTTCTTAAATTGAAAAGCATAAGCACTTTTTTACCCATTCTATTGCTTTTTTTATTTTTTGGCTATTGCTATATTAGTATTTTATGGAGTAATCCTATGGCTGAAGGATTAAAACATATAAATACTTTTCATAAATATTATTTTCTCTTTATTCCAGTACTTTTGGTCTCTTTAAATAAAGACCAAACAATAACTGCAATAAAAGTTTTAACTATAAGTTTTGGATGTTATTCTGTATATTCAATATTAATTTATTTAGGTTTTTTTAATAATAATGAATATGGATTTAATCCAAATAATCCAACTGGACATTTAAGATATTTAATCTCTACTCAATATATGATATTTGGAACTTTTTTATCAGCATTGTTTCTTTATTATTCTCAATCAAAAAAAGAAAAAGGACTTTTTATATTAATTGGATTATTGTGTTTTTTTGCTTTATTTATAAATAATAGTAGAACTTCTCAATTGTCTTTTTTCTTAATTCTTTTAATTTTTAGTTTACTTTTTTTAAAAAGATATATTTTTAATATTAAAGCATTAGTGTTAATATTTTTATTATTATTCTCATCTATATATTTTTTGTATGAAAATAATAAATTAAGTAGATTTGAAAATGCATATAATGAGTTAAATTATGTTATTAATAACCAAGAGTACAAAGGTTCACTAGGTGTTAGATTATATTTTAACAAAGTAGGACTAGATATTTTAAAAGAAAATTTATTTTTTGGAACAGGTCCTCATGATAATAGAATTCTACTTCAAGAAATAGAGAAAAATGATCCCAACTATTTAGGTGATGGAGGAAATGGCAGAATTATAAATCATTTTCATAGCGAACAAATGGATACATTAACTGCATATGGATTAATTGGATACTCTTTATTATTTTTTAGTATAATTTTTTTGGTTTATTCTTTAAGAAAACAACCTTTATATTATTATCAAAGTTTAGCAGTATTTTTATCACTATTTTTTAATTCATTTGCAAATAAAACACTATCTGTTAGACCACTAAATTATGTATATATAGTATTTTTTTTACTTTTTGCCATAATTGCATTTAAATCAAACGAAGAAGAAAAGGAAAAAATTGAAAATAACGGCTAATATAATTACTTTAAATGAAGAGAAAAACATTGAAGCTGTTATAAAATCAGTTCAAAAAGTTTGTGATGAGGTTTTAGTAGTTGATTCTTTAAGTACAGATAAAACATGTGAAATTGCAGAAAAACTTGGTGCAAAAGTCATAAAACAAGAGTATTTGGGTGATGGTCCGCAAAAAGCTTTTGGAGAGCCTTTTGCAAAAAATAATTGGATACTTAGTATAGATGCTGATGAAAGACTTGATTTAAATGCAATTGAAGAGATTAAAAAGATTGATTTAGAAAATACACCTTATGATGGATTCTCTTTTGCAAGGAAAACTTATGTTGGTGATAACTTTATAAAACTTTGGTATCCAGATAGAGTTACAAGATTGTATAATAAAAATAAATGTGCATACTCAAAAGTAAAAGGTCATGCAAAAGTTGAAGCTAAAAATATATGTGATTTAGAAGCTGATATGCTTCATTATTCTTATACAGATTATGTTCATATGATAAGAACAACAGAAAAGTTTATAAAAAGAGGTGCCCAAATTTCTTATGATGCTGGAAAAAGAGCTTCATCATTTGACCCTTTTATCCATGGTGTTGGAGCTTTATTTAAGGCACTAGTTTTAAAAGGTGGTGCTTTTCATGGAATACATGGTTGGAATGTAGCTGTTATTTCAGCATTTAGTTCATACATGAAATATGCTTTAATGCTTGAGTTACAAAAAAAATGAAAAATAAGAATATTTTAGAAGTATGTCTTTCTCCTGATTTAGGTGGATTAGAACTTTATATGGCTAATTGTTCAAATGCTTTATCAAATAAGTTTGATGTTTCATGTGTAGTTGCTAGTAATTCAAAATTAAAAACTTATATAAATAATTTAGAAAAGTATGAATTAAAAAGAAATAGTAGTTTTTCTTTATTTAATTCTTTTAGATTATCGAAAATTATTGACAAGAAAAAAATCGATATCATTCATATTCATTGGACAAAAGATATTCCAATAGTTGTTTTAGCTAAATTATTTTCTAAAAGAAAACCCAAAATAGTTCAAACAAGACACATGACTATGACTAGATTTAAAAGTGATTTTTATCATAAGTTTTTATATAAAAATATTGATACAATAATTTGTGTCACTAAAGCTTTAGAAGAACAAATAAATAAGTTTATTCCTAGTGATATTAGACCTAAAACAAAGTTAATATATTTAGGTGTAGATGAGGTTGACTTTTTAAAAGAAGAAGAGATTACTAATTTTAAGCAGAATTTAGATGTTAAAAATTCATTTATGATAGGTTTAGTTGGAAGAATAAATGAATTTAAAGGACAACATCTTTTAATTGATGCAATGAAAGAGTTAAAAGCAAAAAATTTAGATATTAAGTCATATATTGTTGGTCATGCAATGAGCAAAGAATACTTAGAAAAATTAAAAGAAAAAGTAATTGAAAACAATCTACAAGATGTAGTAAATTTTCTTGGTTTTACAAAAGAACCTCATAAATTCATGCAAGCATGTGATGTGATTTTGATGACTTCCAAAAATGAAACCTTTGGCTTGGTTATAATAGAAGCTATGAAAAATAACACAGCAGTAATTGCTTCAAACTCGGGTGGAGTATTAGAAATCATTGATGATAGAAAAAATGGACTATTATTTGAAAATCAGAATTTTCATGATTTAGCTTTAAAGATTGAAGAATTATATAATGATAATAAGTTATTAAATATTCTTATAAATAATGCTAAGACTAAAGTAAATGAAGAGTTTAATAATAAGAAACAATTTGAAAAATTGATTGAAGAATTAAATGAAATAGGGGATTAGATATGAATGATATTCAAATTTTAGATTGTACATTG
The DNA here is from genome assembly GCF_004116465.1 of Arcobacter sp. F2176. Taxonomy (NCBI): domain Bacteria; kingdom Pseudomonadati; phylum Campylobacterota; class Epsilonproteobacteria; order Campylobacterales; family Arcobacteraceae; genus Arcobacter; species Arcobacter sp. F2176. The sequence continues at coordinate 100,193 of NZ_PDJV01000007.1, read as the reverse complement.
AGGGATGGAGGATATATTAATGACTGGAATTTTACAAATCATCAAATTGATAAGATAATCTACTCCTTAAATAAAGCTAATGTAGATATTATTGAATGTGGTTATTTAAATGATGAAAATGGATTAATATCAAACTCTACCCTTTTTAAAGATATTGATTCAGTTGATAGAATTTTTAAAGGAAAAGAATATAAATCTTCAAAGAAAGTTGTAATGATTAATTTTAAAGATTTTGATATTGATAACTTACCAAATAAATCAATAACTTATATTGATGGAATAAGATTAGCTTTTCATAAAAAAGATTTAGGAAATATTTTTTCGCACGCCAAAAAAATAATTGAAAAAGGCTATGAACTATATTTTCAACCAATGATAACTAAAAACTATACTGATTTGGAATTTCTTCAAATGTTGAAAGAGGTTAATGATTTAAATCCCCATGCTTTTTATATCGTTGATAGTTTTGGTTCTATGAGTTTAAATGAATTTTCAAGATATATAAATCTTGCAGATAATAATTTAAATGAATCTATTTATTTAGGTTATCATTCCCATAATAATATGCAATTAGCCTTTTCAAATGCAATAAGTTTGTCTTTATCAAAGCTTAATAGAAATATTATATTAGATTCTAGTATATATGGAATAGGAAGAGGAGCTGGAAATTTAAATACTGAACTTATTTTTGATTTTATGAATAAAACTTTTCATAAAAATTATGAAACGATGCCTTTATTAGAAATAATAGATGATTTTCTTAATTCATTAATGCATAGAAATCCTTGGGGTTTTTCACCCGCACAATTTTTATCAGCTGCTTTTAATTGCCATCCTAATTATGCAAGTTATTTAATTAACAAAAATACAAAGCACATTGCAGAGATTAATCAAATGTTAAGTTTAATTCCAGAAGATAAAAAAATATCGTTTGATAAAAACCTAATAGAAAAAATATATTTAGATAATTATGTTGCATCTATGAAAAATAGTATAAGTGATGATTTTGAAATAGATAAAGATAAAAAAATATTATTAATTGCCTCAGGTACTAGTATAAATGATTATGAGAACTTAATTGAAGAAAAAATTAAAACTAATAAATATGTAGTTATTAGTTTAAATCATAAATCTAAATTTGATACAGATTTTAATTTTTTTACAAATCAAAAAAGATTTGATGAGTTTGTTAATCAGATTGATTTAAGTAAATCAGTGATTTCAAGTAATATAAAAACAGACAAAAGTGTTTTTTCTGTTTTTGATTTATCTGAATATAATTGTTTTGAAAATCAGATATTTATAAATGTGGCATTAATTGCAATAAATTTATTTTTTAAGAAAAATTTTACTGAGATAGAAATTGCAGGATTAGATGGATATGATATTAATAAAATTGAAAACTACAATTATAATGAAACAAATCAAGTTCTTGACAAAAAAGCCTTAGAAGAGGAAAATCAAATATTATTATCTAATTTACGTTTATTAAATGAAAAAATATCAATTCAATTTATCACTCCTTCCATTTTTAAGAATGAGTTAAAATTGAAAATTATTGGAGTAATTCCTGCAAGATTTAAATCAAGTAGGTTTGAAGGTAAACCTTTATGTATAATAAATGGAATACCTATGATAAAAAGAACTTATGAACAAGCTAAAAAATCTAAATTATTAGATGAACTTATTGTTGCAACAGAAGATGAGAGGATTAAAGATTATTGTGATAAAGAGAATATTCCTGTAATTTTAACAAGTGATAATTGTTTGACTGGTACAGATAGAATTGCAGAAGTTTCAAAAGAAAAACACTTTGATTTATATGTTAATATTCAAGGAGATGAACCAGTTATTGATCCTAAAAGCATAAATGAAGTGATAAGTGAATATAAAATACATCAAGAAAAATATATTGCATATAATTTATATAAAATTATTGATGACGAAACAGAAGTAACATCAAATACAATTATTAAAACTATTGTTAATGAAAAAGATGAGTTAATGTACATGTCAAGATTAGGTGTGCCATTTAACAAGTCGAAAAATAAAGTTAAATATAAAAAACAAGTATGTGTATATGGATTTACAAAAAAAGCACTAGATGTCTTTTCATCAAGAAGCAAAACTATAAATGAACAGTTTGAAGATATTGAAATATTGAGATTTGTAGATATGGGATATACTGTAAAAATGAAAGAAACTTTTGTTGATTCTATTGCAGTAGATGTTCCCTCTGATATAAAAAAAGTAGAAACATTTTTAAGTGAGAGAGGATTAAATTAAAAGCTTGCTTTTTTATCCAAAGCATTATTTTATTTAATAATTTATTTTAATACATAATTCTAGTATTTATTAAAGATTTGATATAATAAACGCTTTTTAAATATTAATTATATGATTGGGGAATTATAGTGCTCATATTAAATAAAGAAAATTTCATAGGAAAAGGTAATGAGCGTGAATGCTATATTCATCCTCATGACAATAATAAAGCAATAAAAGTTAGTTATGACCAAAAGAATGGTCACACAAAACAAAGTGACACTGAAGTTAAATACTATAAAAAACTTTTAAAAAGGCAAAATACAAATTGGAAGCATTTAGCTAAATATTATGGAGAAGTTGAAACAAATAAGGGAAAAGGTTTTGTCGTTGAGTTAATAAGAGATTATGATGGGGAAGTATCAAAAAGTTTTAAATATTATTTAGAGGAATATGGTTTAGAAAAATATTCAAAAGAGTTAGAAACCTATAAAAAATACTTTTTGGATAATTGTATAATCTTTAATTATGGAATGATGCAAGGAAATATACTTTTAAGAAAAAATAGTGAATTTGATTTTGATTTGGTTTTGATTGATGGATTAGGAGATGTTTCTCATTTTACTTTATTAAATAGTATTCCTTATTTTGCAAGAAGACGAATAAATAGACGTTGGGATAAATTCCAAAAAAAATATTTAAATCAAAAATGGATAGACGCACATCGTAATAAAAAATAAAGTGGAAATTAAATTGAATATAAAATATAAACTAAAGAATGAATATAAAAATATAAAAGAATTTTTATTAAATATAAAAGATTTTTTTAAACAGAATGCAAATACTATTCACAAAGCTAGAAATGAATTAAAAGTTATTGAGTATAAGGGGATAAGAACTGTTGTAAAAGCATTCAAAGTTCCAAATGTATTAAATCAAATTGTTTATGCATATTTTAGAGATTCAAAAGCAAAAAAATCGTACCAAAATGCTATAAAACTACAAAGTCTAAATATAAACACTCCAAGCCCCATTGGATATATTGAGTTTTTTAGAAATTTTTTATTTAAAGAGAGTTTTTTTATAAGTGAAAAATTAGATTATGAATTTACTATTAGAGAACCTTTAAGAAATGAAAATCTTGAAAATAGAGAATCAATAATAAAAAAATTTGTTCAATTTACTTATAATTTACATAAAAATGATGTTTATCATAAAGACTACTCTGCTGGAAATATTTTAGTACAAAAGAAAAATGATGATTATGAGTTCTTTGTCGTAGATATTAATAGAATGCAATTTAAACAAATTAGCCTAGAACTTGGTTTAGATAATTTTGCAAAATTATGGTTAGATGAAGATAGTTTACAGATTATTGCAAAAGAGTATGCAAAACTAGCAAAGGTTGATGAAGATAAAGCAATTGATATTTTAAAAGATTGTGATAAGAAGTTAAAAAACTTTGTAGAGTTTAAAAGAAAAATAAGAGGTAAGGAATAGTGAATCTTCTTATTTCAAGACATGATAAAATTGGCGATTTTGTAGTTACATTACCTCTTTTTAAAGCGATAAAAGAACAATTTCCAAAGATAAATATAACAGCACTTGTAAGTAAAATAAATTTTGATTTTGCAAAACAGATTGATTTTATAGATGATGTGATTTTATATGATAAAGAAAATTTAGATATTACACTTGATCAAATAAAATCAAGAAAATTTGATGCAAGTATTAGTGCATATATTGATATGACATTAGGTAAATTACTTTTTAGAAGTGGTATAAAAAAAAGAGTAGCTCCTGCTACAAAAATTGCTCAAATATTTTTCAATAAAACTGTCAAACAAAGAAGAAGTAAAGTTGAAAAAACAGAATGGCAATATAATTTGGATTTGGCATTGAAACTTTTTCCGACTTTAAAATTAGAGTTCACAAGACCTTTATTACAATTACAAACAAAAAAAGAGAAGAAAGTTATATTTCATCCTGGATTTGGTGGAAGCAGTGATGGAAACTTATCTCTTGACGATTATATAAGGTTAGCGAAAAGTGTTTCTAGTTGTGATTATGAAATAATTTTTACCTTTGGACCTGATGATGCTAATTCAAAAGACTATATATCTAATCATTTGGATTTTGATGCTAAAATAATTGATTCAAAAATGTCTTTATTTGAATTTACTTCTTTATTAAGTTCATGTTATTTGTTTGTAAGTACTTCAACTGGGCCTATGCACTTAGCGGGTGCTGTTAACATAAAAACAATATCTTTTTTTGGAGATAGTTTATTTGCTAGTTCTAAAAGATGGGCAACAGTAAGCGATGAAAAAAATCAACATAACTTTGTAATTTCTGAAAATTATTCTAGCGCTAACTATGAAGAAATAGAAAAAGCAGTAGGAAAACTTTTAGAGAATGAATAGTAAAATTATTTTAAAGGAAGAGTATTTCTTATCAAAAGGAGGAGAGCGTAATTGCTATATAAATCCAAACGATAAGTCAAAAGTAATCAAAATAGTTCATAGGCAAGAAAAACATAATGAGCAAAATAAATTAGAGTATAAATATTATAATTATTTACAAAAAAATAATATATCTTTAAAATATTTGAGTAAATGCTTTGGTTTTATTGATACAAATTTAGGAAAAGGTTTAGTCTTTGAGCGAATTTTAGATTTTGATGAAACTCCTTCTGTATCATTTAAGTTTTATTTAGAAGAAAAATTGTTGGATAGATTGTCAGAAAAAAAGTTAATAAATGATTTGAAAGATTATTTATTTGAAAATGATATATTATTCATAGATGTAGATTTAAGTAATGTCTTTTGTCAAAAAATCTCAAAGAATAAATATAAACTAGTAATTATTGATGGGTTAGGAGCTAGAAGATTAAACTGGAGATTTTATTTATACCTTTTTTCAAAAAAATTCACAAGGTATAAAATTAAAAAACAGTGGAAAAAATTTTATAACAATTACTTAAAATATAGTAAGTACGATTAAAAGGAAAAGTTTGGGTTTTTTAAATTTAAAAGAAAGTGACTATTTAGGTAAAGGAAGAGAGAGAGCTTGTTATATTCATCCTGAAGATAATGATAAGGTTATAAAAGTAGTTTATAAAAGTTCGGAAAATCTAAATCAAAATCAATTAGAACATAATTATCTAAGTTTTCTAGAGAAAAAAGGAGTATCCTTTTCTCATCTTTCAAAATGTTTTGGCTTTATTCAAACTAACTTGGGAGAGGGGTATATTTTTAATAGAATAAAAGATTTTGATGGAAAAACATCTAAGTCATTTAAATATATGGTTCTCAATGGAGTTTTAAGTCCTAATTTAGAAATTGAATTGTTAAATGAACTAAAGAGATATTTAATAGATAATAATATTATTTTTGTAGATATTGCTTTAAGTAATATCTTTTGTCAAGAGGTTTCAGCAAATAAATATAAATTAATTATTACAGATGGTATTGGTGGGAAAAGAACTGGTTTGAAATCAAAACTTTATTTATATTCAAAACTATTTACAAAGTATAAAGTAAAAAAACAATTAAAAAGATTAGAAAAAAGATATCAAAAAGTTATAAAAGAGGGAATATTGAAAAAGACAAGGTTAGTAAGTGAATAAAACACCTTTTTCTTGGGATAAATATTCAGATCAACCATCTGTTATAAAAGATAAACTTTATAAAAGAAGTATGAGGAAGAAATACATACTTGATTATCTAAAGTTATTCTTTATTTCTCTTTTTGTTTTGCCAATTTCCTTTTTAACAATGAAGTTTTTTCGTGGCAAAGAAGTACTTACAAATAAAGAGTTTATAGGAATAGGAGTAAATTTAGATAAAGGGAATTCACAACAAGAATTAATAGAAGAACTCGGTGTAAAAAATTTAATCATAAGAATACCTCTTCATGATATTAAAAATATCGATCTTTATGTGGATTTTGCAAATAGTTTTAATAAAAGTTCAGAAAAAAATATTTTATTAAATATAATACAAGATAGAGAACATATAGAAAATGAAGAACTACTCAAAAAAGATTTAAATACAATTTTTTCAAAATTTAAACATATATCAAAAGAGTATCAAATAGGCAGTACTATAAATAGAATAAAATGGGGATTTTTTGCGGTAGAAGAGTATTTGAAATTTTATAAAGTAGCCCAAGCTATAAGGGATGAGAAATATCAAGAGTTAAAACTTTTGGGACCCAGTATGATTGATTTTGAGTACTATTACAATTCAAGAGCTATGTTTAATTTATATGATATAAATTATGACAAAGTTAGCGCTTTGCTTTATGTAGACAGACGGGGGTCTCCTTTAAATAGTCAGTATGGAATTTTTGACACAAAAAATAAAATTGATTTATTATATTCAATGTGCAAATTATCACCAAAATCAAGTGATGAAATATATATAACTGAAGTTAATTGGCCTATTTCAAATACTGCTCCATATTCTCCAACAAGTGAAAAAGAATGTGTAAGTAATGAGGTATATACAAAATTTATGACAGAATATATTAAAATTACAAGAAATACTAAAAAGATACAAAGAGTTTATTGGCATCAGTTAATAGCCCCAGGTTATGGGTTAGTTGATAATAGAGATGGCAAGATATTGAAGTTACCACAATTTTATAAATTTAAAGAGTTATTAAATGAAGATTAAAAAAATATTTATAGAAATCCCTACTTGGCTAGGCGATGCAATTATGGCAACGCCAGCTATTGAAAATATAATAAAAACATACCCCAATGCAAAGATTACCTTACTAGGTTCGTATGTATCTACACAAGCTTTTGCAAATTATAAAAATATAGAAAAAGTTATAGTTGATGATACAAAAAAGAAAGGTAATAGATATGTAAACCTTTATAAATTGTCAAAAAAAATTGGAAAGGTTGATTTTGCTATTTCTTTTAGGCGAAGTATTTCTTCAAAACTTTTATTATTTTTTATAAAAGCTATTAAAAAATTCAATTACAGAAGATTGAAAAAAAATCAGATACATCAAGTTATAAGATATAATGATTTTGTAAATCATGTATTAAATTTACAAAATGAAGTAGGGGATTTAAAACTTTATTATAAGCCATTTAAATATAAAAAACCAACTTTAGGAATAAACCCAGGAGCTACTTATGGAAGTGCAAAGAGATGGTATCCTGAAGAGTTTGCAAAGGTGGCTATAAAGTTAGCTTCAAAATATGATATTGTTATTTTCGGAGGTCCTAGTGAAGTTGATATTGCTGGAGATATTGAAGAGTCTTTGAAAAGTGCAGGAATATCTAACTACCAAAATTTAGCTGGTAAAACTACAGTTTCTGAATTAATTGAAAAAATTGCAGGATTAAATATCTTTATTACAAATGATTCTGGACCTATGCATATTGCAGCAGCTTTCAAAGTACAAACATATAGTATCTTTGGACCTACAAGATACAAAGAGACAAATCAATGGAATAATCTAAATGAGCATATCATTACTAAAAACTTAGATTGTGCCCCTTGTATGAAAAGGGTATGTCCATTAGGTCATCATGATTGTATGAATCTAATCAAAGCAGAAGATGTATTAAAGGTGATAAATGAATAAAAAATTATCTATTTATTATAAATTAAATAATGTACTTATTGAAGAACTTCTAAAAGATGAAAATATAAGTCTATATAAAAAACAATCTATTTTCCAAAAGTTTACTTTCAAGGCCAAAACTTTTCCTGCTGTTTATTTTCATAATGGTACTTTAGATGAAGAATCTATTGAGATGATTGAAAATGCTAAGAAAACGATAGCTAACTCATACACTATGAAGCAAGAGATAATAAAAACTTGCAATATTACAAATGACAAAGTAGAAGTTATCTATCCAACTATTACATCTACTTATCTTAAACAAAAAGATTCAAAAGAGATTCTTTCTCAAGAGTTTAATTTTGAAAAAAATGATAAAATTATTCTTTTTCATTCTAAAAACTTATTAAAAAATGGTGTTTTAGAATTCCTTGATATTTTGGCTTCTTTGAGCAATGACAATTACAAGGCAATAATTGCAGGGAATAAAAATCAAATCTATTCTTTAAAGTTTAAATTTACAAAGTACAATTTAGACGATAAGGTTATATTTATAGAAGATTATAGAAATATTGATTTATTATATAGTGTTGCTGATATTTTTATTTTACCCACATATGTAAAAGCCTTTTCCTCAAATGTTTTAAGAGCCATGTTTTTCAAAACAGCTGTTTTTGTAAGTGCAAATAGTGCTTCTAAAGAAGTTATTGATATATTTTCAACTATGGATTCTCCCACTGATAGATCAATGCAGTTTAAAGTTGAAGCTTTGTTATCAAATAAAGATGAACTAAAAAATATCAAAAAAAGCAATAAAGAGAGTTCTTCTGAGTTCTTATTTGATATTCAATTTCAAAGATTAAAAGAGATAGTATTAAATATTTAAATTAAACTTAAGATAAAAAAGATATAATTCGCAGATATTTTGAAAATAGAAGGAAAAATAATGTCAAGAAGATGTGCAATATCTGGAAAAGGGCCTATGTCTGGAAACAACGTAAGTCATGCTAAAAACAGAACAAAAAGAAGATTTTTACCTAACTTAAGAACTGTAAGAGTTACTTTAGATGATGGTACTACACAAAAGATTAAAATATCGGCAAAAGAGTTAAGAACTCTTAAGAAAAACTCATAATAGAGGCACTAAAATAAAGTGCTTCTATGAGCATCTTTCATAAATTAAAAAAGTCGCTGGGTTGGGAACTTAGATCTTCTAAGCCTGAATACGACCTTAATCCTCTAATATACTCACAACTAAAACCTTTTAGAGTACCTTTGGTACTTGTACAACTGTTAATGATGATTGGAACAGTTGGATATGTTCTTATTGATGGTTTCCCTATTTTAGATGCCATTTATCAAACAGGTATAACCTTTACTACTGTTGGTTTTGGAGAAGTTGCTCCCATCTCAGATGCAGGTAGATTTTTTACCGTCACACTTATTATTATCGGGTTCGCTTTATTTACCCTTTCAATTGCTGTACTTATAGAAGCAATTATAAAAGGTAACCTAATTGAACTATATAAGGAAAGAAATATGCTTTATAAAATTGCAAGACTTCGTAGACATTTTGTAATATTTCATCATAATGAATATACAATTCAATTAGCAAGACAATTTAGAGAAAATCATGTACCTTTTGTAGTTGTTGATCCACGAGAAGATATGGAAGAAATAGCAAAAGAATATCATTATCCATATTATGTATGCGAAGAATCATTTACTGAAAAAGCATTTTTAAAATCTCACTTATCATCTGCAAAAGGTGTTATAACTTTGTCAAGAAATATTTCTGATAATATTACTTTGATAGCTTCTGTAAGACTTTATGAAAAAGAGTTAGGACGAAATAAACCATTTTTGATTATCTCAAATGCTGAGACGCAACATGACAAAGAGAGACTAAAAAAACTAGGAGCTGATAAAGTTGTTGCCTCTCCATCTTTGATGGCAAAAAGAGTTTCAGCAATGGCTGTTCGTCCTGATATGGAAAATGTACTTGAAGAGTTTTTATACAAACCTGATACTCCAATTGATATGGAAGAAGTACTTGTAAGGGAAGATTCTTGGTTAGTATCTAGACAATTAAAAGATATTCATTTAAGGGATAGATATAAAGTTTCTGTAATAGGTATTACAGAAAAAAGAGGAAGATTTATTCAAATGCCTAAGGGGACTATTGTTATAGAGGGTAATTGCAAATTACTTTTAGTTGGGAACCAAAAAGGTATAGCAAAAGCTAAAATATTAGTCAATCAAAAATATATGCCAGAGGAGTGTACAAAATAATGTTTTCAATTTTTCCAATAAAAGGTTTTATAGACCAAATTGATGGTTTCTATTGTGATGGAGTTTCAGCTGGATTAAAACCAAATAATAAAAAAGATATAGGTTTTATTTATAGTGATACTTTGTGTGATGTTGGAGCTGTTCTTACTAATAATAAATTTCAAGCAGCACCTTTAAGACATTATCAAAGATATGAAAATGATTTTAAAACAAATTTTGTACTTATAAATTCAAAAAATGCAAATGCACTTACTGGTGAAAAAGGTATTGAAGATATTAACACAATATTTTCTTCATTGAAATTTGATATTACAAACCCTATTATGAGTTCAACTGGTGTTATTGGAAATAGACTTCCTCTGCAAAAAATAGTTGATGGTGCAAATACTTTTGATTTGTCAAGTAAAAATGGTGAAAATTTAAGTCAAGCAATTATGACAACAGATGCATACCCAAAAACTTGTTTGTATGAAGTAAAACTTGAAAATGGAAGTAGTTTTAAAATAGGAGCAGTTGCAAAAGGTGCAGGTATGATTAACCCTAATCTTGCAACTATGTTATGTTTTATTTGTACTGATGGAAAAGTTTCTAAAAAAGACATTGAAGAGGCATTAAATGAAAATAAAGAGACAACTTTTAATGCAATTTCAGTTGATGGAGATACTTCTACTAATGATACAGTTTTAGTATTGGCAAATGGAAAATCAAATGCTTATGATAAAGAGGCTTTTAAAGAAGCTTTAAGACTTGTGATGCATGACATGGCTATGTTAATGGTTGCAGATGGTGAAGGGGCTAAAAAGTCTGTTGCTTTTGAAGTAATAAATGCAGTAACAAAAGAAGATGCAATGAAAGCAGCAAAAGCTTTATCAAACTCACTATTAGTAAAAACAGCACTATTTGGAGAAGACCCAAACTTTGGACGAATCGCTTCAACTATAGGAGCTAGTAGAATACAATGTGATGAAAACACTTTGCTTATTTCTTATAATGATGTTGTTGTATTTAATAAAGGTGAAATAGTATTTGATGCAAAATGCGAAGAAGATGCTGGAAAAGTTCTACAAAATAAAGAGTTCAAAATCGTTTGTGATATAGGACTTGGAACTGAAAGCTTCACAGCCTATGGTTGTGACTTGGGTTATGAGTATGTAAAAATAAATGCGGACTATAGATCGTAATTAATTATTTCAAAAGTGACTTACTGTCACTTTTGCCCTTATGAAAATATAAATATAAATTCAGATTACAAATCCTAACTTTTACATTCTTAAATATAAAATAAATCTAATTTATAAAACATAAAAGTCTAAGAATTTACTTGATATAATGTATTTACAATTCAACAAAAGGATTTAATATGTTTCATGAATACAGAGAAGAAATAACAAAATTAAAGGCAAGTGATAACTATTTTCACAATTTATTTGAGAAGCATAATGCTTTAGATGAAGAGATTGAAAGTTTGGTAAAATCTCATGGTGATGAGTTTACTATTGAAGCAAAGAAAAAAGAGAAACTAAAATTAAAAGACGAAGTTTTTAACGCTATTATTAAATACAGAAAAGAAAATAATTTATAAAAGTTAGCTTAAATTTTTACAAGGGGGAAAGTTTTAAGCTTTCCCCCTTTTTTATTCACAAATACTAAGTAAAATTTGGATAAAATATCTAAATTTTATAACAAGGCAATATCAATGGAAAACCTTTTTGAAAATCAAGATATTATAGATATTAATATCGAAGATTCCGTAAAGTCTTCATACTTAGACTACTCGATGAGTGTAATTATTGGTCGAGCTTTACCAGATGCTAAAGATGGATTGAAGCCAGTACACAGAAGAATACTATTTGCAATGCATGATTTAAATATGAGCGCACGAGCTCCTTATAAAAAATCAGCGAGAATCGTTGGGGATGTTATTGGTAAGTACCATCCACATGGTGATACTTCAGTTTATGATGCACTTGTAAGAATGGCACAAAGTTTCTCTATGAGAGAGCCACTTATTGATGGACAAGGAAACTTCGGTTCAGTAGATGGTGATAGTGCAGCAGCGATGAGATATACAGAATCAAGATTTACTAAAATCTCAGAAGATATTTTAAAAGATATAGATAAAGATACTGTTAACTTTACAATGAACTATGATGATACATTAAAAGAGCCATCAGTTTTACCTACAAGAGTTCCTACATTACTTATGAATGGTTCTGAGGGTATTGCGGTTGGTATGGCTACAAAGATTCCTCCTCATAATTTAAATGAGTTACTCGATGCCACTTTCCATATTCTTGATAATCCAGAAGCAACAGCTGATGAATTAATGGAATTTATTCAAGGACCAGATTTCCCAACAGGTGGAACTATCTTTGGAAGAAGAGGTATTATAGACGCATATAATACAGGTCGTGGAAGAGTTAGAATCAGAGCTAAACACCATATTGAAACAAGAGGTAAAAAAGAGATTATTGTACTTGATGAATTGCCTTATCAAGTAAATAAAGCAAGATTAATTGAGCTTATTGCAAATCTTACAAAAGATAAACAAATAGAGGGTATCTCAGAAGTAAGAGATGAATCAGATAGAGATGGTATTAGAGTTGTAATTGAACTTAAAAAAGATGCCATGAGTGAAATAGTTATGAATAACTTATATAAGTCAACTCCTATGGAGACAACTTTTGGAATTATTCTTTTAGCTGTATATAATAAAGAGCCAAAAGTATTTACTTTACCTGAGTTATTAAATGTATTTATTTCACATAGAAAAACTGTAATTATTAGAAGAACAATATTTGATTTAGAAAAAGCAAAAGCAAGAGCACATATCTTAGAAGGTCTGAAAATTGCCCTTGATAATATTGATGAAGTTGTAAAAATCATCAGAGCAAGTGCAAATGATGCTGATGCAAAAGAGAAATTAGAATTGAGATTTGGATTAAGTGCAATCCAATCACAAGCTATTTTAGATATGAGATTAGGAAGATTGACAGGTCTTCAAAGAGATAAATTAGAGGCTGAGTATCAAGAACTTATGACTTTAATTGCAGAGCTTGAATCAATTCTAAAATCAGAAGAAAAATTAGTTGAAATAATCAAAGAAGAATTAACGGAAATTAGAGAGAAATATTCATCTAAAAGATTAACTGATATTGAAGACTCTTATGACGAAATTGATATTGAAGATTTAATTCCAAATGAGCCAATGGTAGTTACTATTACTCACAATGGTTATGTAAAAAGAGTACCAATCAAATCTTATGAAAAACAAAGAAGAGGTGGTAAAGGTAAAGTTGCTGTTACCACTCATGATGATGACTTTATAGAAAGATTCTTTGTAACTAATACCCATGATACCTTGATGTTTGTTACAAACATGGGGCAATTGTACTGGTTGAAAGTTTATAGAATCCCAGAAGGAAGTAGAACAGCTAAAGGTAAAGCAGTTGTTAACTTAATCAACTTAAGACCTGATGAGAAGATTATGGAGATTATTCCAACAAGTGACTTTGATGAGTCTAAATCTTTAGCCTTCTTTACAAGAAATGGTGTTGTAAAAAGAACATCACTATCAGAATTTAGTAACATAAGAAGTAATGGGGTAAGAGCAATCGTTCTTGATGATGCTGATGAGATTGTAACAGCTAAGATTACAACTCCTAGTACTCAATTCTTGATGATTTTCACAAGTTTAGGTCAATGTATCAGATTTGATGTTGAAAAAACAAGAGAACAAGGTAGAAGTACAAGAGGGGTAAGAGGTATCAAGTTTAAACATGATAGTGACTTTGTAGTTGATGCAAATGTTGTTGATAATATTGAGCAAGAGTTATTAACTGTATCTCAAAAAGGTATCGGAAAACGAACAACAGTAGAAGAATATAGAGAGACAAATAGAGCAGGTTCTGGTGTTATTTCTATGAAACTAAGCGCTAAAACAGGTACTGTTGTAGGTGCTGTATTAGTTGATGAAGCACAAGACTTGATGATTTTAACTTCTATTGGTAAAATGATTAGAGTAGATATGCAAACAATAAGAAAAGCTGGAAGAAATACTTCTGGTGTAATTATTGTAAATGTAGATGCAAAAGATAAAGTTGTATCTATTGCAAAATGTCCAAAAGAAGATGATGATGAATTAGATATCGAAAATGCTGATACTATGGATGGTATCAATTTAGATGAGTTTAATCTAAAAGATAAACCTGAAGAAGAGAATAACGATACTAATAATAAAAATGAAGATAATATATTAGGAGAAGATTAAAAATGAGAAGATTTAATGTAGCAGTAGTTGGTGCTACTGGTGCAGTTGGTGAAGAACTGTTTAGAGTTATGGAAGCATATGACTTCCCTGTTAATAAAATCGTTCCCTTAGCAAGTGCAAGAAGTTTAGGTAGTACTATTGAATATAAAAATAAAGAAATAAATGTTTTAGAGTTAACTGAAACTTGTTTTGAAGAAAATGAAGTAGATATTGCATTTTTTAGTGCAGGAGGTTCTATTTCTGAAAAATTTGCAAAATATGCAGTTGAAGCTGGTGCTGTAGTTATTGATAACACAAGTCACTTTAGAATGGATGAAAATGTACCTTTAGTAGTACCAGAAGTAAATCCACAAGATATAGCTTTATGGAAAGAGACTGGAATTATTGCAAATCCAAATTGTTCTACTATTCAAATGGTATTGTCTTTAAAACCACTTGATGAACTTTATGGAATAAAAAGAGTTGATGTATCTACTTATCAAGCTGTTTCAGGAGCTGGTAAAAAAGGTATGGAAGAACTTATAAAACAAATGCAAGATATGTTAACTTTCAAATTAGATGATACAAAAATTGAAGCTTTTGCACATAGAATTGTAAATAATGTTATTCCTCAAATAGATGTAGCTCAAGCTAATGGTTTCACTAAAGAAGAGATGAAAATGGTAAAAGAGACTCAAAAAATCATGCACAAACAAATGCAAATAGCTGCTACTTGTGTAAGAGTTCCTGTTTTAAGAAGTCACTCAGAGTCTATTACTGTTACATTTGAAGATGGTGTAGATGTTGATGTAAATGAAGTAAGAGAAACTTTAGCAAAATTTGAAAATGTAGAAGTAATAGATGATCTTGAAAACAATGCATATCCTATGCCAATTGTTTCAACAGATACTGATACTACATTTGTAGGAAGAATTAGAAAAGATATCTATTCTCCTAATGTTGTTCATTATTTTAATGTAGCTGACCAAGTAAGAGTAGGGGCTGCGACAAACTCAGTTAGAATCGCTCTTAAATGGATAGAAATGGAAAACGAAATTTAATGATAGAAAAGCTTTTTGAAGCTTGCATGTGGAAGACAAGATTTCTTGTCCTCTCTGCAGTTATCTTTGGACTAATCGGTGCATTAGTTCTTTTTATAATCGCTAGCATGGATATATATGCTATGGCAGAATATGCTTTTAAAACTATAATTACTCACTCTCATCCTCAAGATTTTCATGAAGATATTGTAGGTGGTATTATAGGAGCAGTTGATTTATATCTTATCGCTGTTGTTATGTTAATATTTTCATTTGGAGTATATGAACTTTTTATCTCTCCAATTGATCATTCAGAAGATGCAAAAGAAGATTCAAAGATCCTGTCAATCACAACATTAGATCAACTAAAAGATAAAATAGCAAAAGTTATTGTTATGGTTTTAGTTGTTAACTTCTTCCAAAGAGTTTTACATACTCAATACAATGGCGCACTAGAAATGTTATATTTCGCCCTTGCTGTTACTGCACTAGCAGTTGGACTTTTCTTTTTAGGAAAAGTTGGAAAACACTAAGAATACTAAAGGAAAATTATAAATGTCAAAAATATTTGTTGATGCATGTTTTAGAAAACCAACACCTTATACACCAGTATGGATGATGAGACAAGCGGGAAGATACCTACCTGAGTATATGAAAGTAAGAGCACAAGCTGGAAACTTTTTAAACCTATGTCACAATCCAGAATTAGCAGCAGAAGTTACTATTCAACCACTTGATATAGTGGGAGTTGATGCAGCTATTTTATTTAGTGATATTTTAGTTATTCCAAATGAAATGGGTATGCACCTTGAATTTATAAAAGGTGAAGGTCCAATCTTCAAAGACCCAATTAAAACAGAAGCTGAGGTTGATGCTTTACTTGGTGGAAGTGAAGCTGCTGATAAACTAACTTATGTATATGAAACTATCAAGTTATTAAAGCAAAAACTACCAGAAGATAAAGCTCTTATTGGATTTACTGGTGCTCCTTGGACATTAGCAACTTATATGATAGAAGGACAAGGAACTAAGACATACAATATCTGTAAAAAGATGATGTACTCAAATCCAGAGCTTCTACATAAGATTTTAAGAAAAGTAACTGAAGTAGTAAAACTATATATGGAAAACCAAATCAAAGCAGGAGCTGATGTTGTTCAAATCTTTGATTCATGGGCAGCAGCAATCGAGCCAGCTAAATATGATGAATTTTCTTGGAAATATATGGTAGAGATAGCTGAATATTTAAAAGAAAAATATCCACATATTCCTATTATCATGTTTCCAAAAGGTGTTCCTGCATTTTTAGATAAAGTGTATGGAAACTTTGATGTATTTGGTGTAGATTGGGCTACTCCAATGGTACTAGCAAAAGAAAAATTAGGTGATAAGTATGTTTTACAAGGTAATATGGAACCTTGTAGATTATATTCAAAAGAAGCAACTACAAAATGTGTTGAAGCAATTCAAGATATTATGCAAGGTGACGGGCATATTTTTAACTTAGGGCATGGTATTTTACCTGATGTTCCTGTTGAAAATGCTATTCACTTTGTAAAAGAGTGCCAAAGAGTTAGTAAAAAATAGTGTCTAATATAATCTTTGGTCCTATTCCTTCACGGAGATTTGGTATCTCTTTGGGAGTAGATTTATCCCCTGATACAAAACAGTGTAACTTTGACTGCTTATACTGTGAATTAAAGCCTGCAAAAACAGTTGATAAGATGGATTCATACCCAAGTGTAGATGAAGTCTTAGAGGCTATTAAAGACTCTTATAAAAAGCATCCAAAAATTGATGTTATAACAATCACTGCAAATGGTGAGCCAACACTTTATCCTAAACTTGATGAACTAATTACAAAAATAAATGAAATAAAAAACGATACTAAGACATTGATACTATCAAATGGTGGTACCATATACGATAAAAAAATTTTTGATGCTTTATTGAAATTTGATACAGTGAAATTATCACTTGATTGTGTAAGTCAAAAGTGTTTTAAAAAACTAGATAGAATCCATAATAATATCGATATAGAAAAAATAATCGAATCAATGATAGAGTTTAGAAAGAAAACAAACAAAAGCTTTGTATTAGAGATACTTTTTGTAAAAAATCTAAATGACAAAGACGAAGAGATAGAACTGATATATGAAGCTGTTAAAAAGATAAATCCACATAGGGTTGATATTGGCACTATTGATAGACCACCAGCTTATGAAGTCAAACCAGTAAGCTTTGAGACACTAGAAAGTATAGCAAAAAGATTTGAAAATATAAATGTAAATATCGCATATAAAAATAGACCAAAACAGATAAACTCATATAGTAGTGAAGAGATATTATCTATGCTAGAAAGACGTCCTTTAACCTTGGAAGATATCAATAATATGTTTGATGAAAATAGTAAAAAAGAGCTAGAAAAGCTAATTGAAATGTCAAAAATTTCACTAGTAGATAGCGCAGGCTTAAATTTCTATAAAATTTGCTAATTTTACCCAAATTTCCTTGACAATAAAAACAAATTTTACTATACTTCCACTCCATTTAAAGAGAAGAAAGATTCCGGCATAGCTCAGCGGTAGAGTAGATGACTGTTAATCATTTGGTCCCTGGTTCGAACCCAGGTGCCGGAGCCATCAAACTTCTTTTTAAATACCTTTTTATACAAGTTCCGGCATAGCTCAGCGGTAGAGTAGATGACTGTTAATCATTTGGTCCCTGGTTCGAACCCAGGTGCCGGAGCCACTTCATTTTGCGTTCAGCAAAAAAATCAATTTATTAAACAATATTTTAAAATATTTCAGCGTTAAATCAATTTTTTAATATACTCATTACCAGACGGTAATTCCTATACTAAAAAATTAATTTGCCTCGAACTCTTTCAACATCTTATTCACTAAATTGATTTGTAAAGAAAATTAATATTTTTTCCAACTAGGCTTTCCATTATCAATAATATTAAAAATTGCATCATATATGTAAGGAATAACTTCTGCTACTTTATCAAATTCTTTATCTGTAATTGTACCATTGTGTACAGCTGTAGAACAAGACTTATATGCATTTTGAAATAGATAAAATATGTTATCTTCTTCTTTTATTTTTTTTAAATAAGATGAAGCTCTTTTTCTAATTTTCAGACCTTTATTTCCCTCTGAATTATTTAAAAAAATCGATTCCATTGAAACTCGCACAGAAATTGCCCTATCAACATTACTATTCAGAGAAGCAAACTCTGAGATCTTTCTTATTGCAATATCTAGATTATGTTGTATCTTATTATCAAGGTTTTCAAATTTTTTTAATAATTCATTAGCTTTATTAAGTTCAATTTCAAGTATTTCAGGTGAAATTTTAGGTTGTAGATAATGTACTAATTGATAATTTGGATTTTCTATAAAAAAATCTTTTTCATCATTAATAATTGTTTTTGCAATAAGTGGTATATAATTCCATTCAAAGGATCTACTTAAAATAAGGCACAAATAAACATTATCTATTTTTTTATCAATAATTGAATAGTCTTTATATTTGAAAGTATTGAGCAAAGGCTCTTTAAGTGAAATAATTGCACTTTTGTTTTCTTTAAATTCGTACGTGAGGTACATTTCAATATTAGGTGCAAAATTACCAGAATTATAAATTGAGTAATGTCTTTTATTTATAAAATTTCTTAAATCTAAGAGTTTAACTCCATTGTCAAATTCAAAATTAATACTTTCAGTTGAAGAAAATTTATGTAAATTACCTAATAAGTAAACTCTATATAAGTAAATTTCTTTTTTTTCTATAAAAGTTTTAAAGTTCTTTATTGTAGTTTTTATAGAAAACCTTTTGGCATCTATAACTAAAACTATTGCTAAATCTTTTAAATTAATTAAACTAGAACTATTTCCTATATTTTCATAATATTCATTTGTTTTTAAATCTAAAATATTTTTTAGAATATTGATAATTAAATTGAATTCTTTACTTCTTATCCATTCATATCTTTCTAATTTTTCATGAAAATTATTGTGTTCAAAATAGGTACTTTCAATTTCAAAATAGTCTATTATGTCAATAAGTACTAGTTCTAAATCTTCAAAACAATTATTCATAACATCTCCATTAAATATAATTTATTTTATCATAATAGAATATATTAGTTAATAATAAAGATAGTATCAAATACACACTTTAACGGTTAAATGATTTTTCCTTATCTTAAAATAATTATTTGACATAAATTAAATTAAATGCTAAAATAAGTACTAAAAAAGGTATTTAAAAGGATATTAAAATGAACTCTATTTTGGCAAATTATTCTGCGAGTATTAGTGAGCTTAAAAAATCTCCATCATCTATAATTGAAGATGCGGGTAGTGAAGCTGTGGCTATTTTAAATCATAATAAAGCAAGTGCTTATTTAGTACCTGCTCAAACCTATGAAAAACTTATGGAAATAGTTGATGACTATTTACTTTCAAAAGAGATTGATAAAAGGCTACATGATAGCTCAAATCTTCTAGAAGTAAATATTGATGAGTTATAGTCTTAAGTTCCATGAAAAGGCTTTTAAAGAGTATAATAAGCTAGATTTATCCATAAAAGAACAATTTAAAAAGAAAATTAAAGAACGCCTCGAAAATCCGAAAGTTTTAAAAGATAAGTTAAGTGGTTATGATAATATTTATAAAATCAAACTTAGAAGTTCTGGGTTTAGGCTTGCTTATGAAGTTAAGGATGAAGATGTTGTAGTTATTGTTTTGGCTGTAGGAAAAAGAGAAGATAATAAAATTTATGATATGCTAAAAAAGAGATTTTAAACTTACATCTGAAGAGTCGTTTTTTAAATAATCACATACTTACAATTGTAACTATCATCTTTTAGTATGTTCCTTGCAGACTTATCTAATGCATCCTCATAGTGTATTACATATCTAAATTTCACATTTTTTTCTTCTAGATTATTTGTTTTGACATATTCCAATGCATTTTTATGAAATGCTTTTATATCTTCGGCTTTGATTGATTTTGATTTTGAGTTGTTATTGCATTTTATTAGGTATGTTTGTTCATCTTTAGTGCAAATTATATCTATACCTTGTTCTTTTTTATCATCTTTTGTTTCATCATAGATTATTTTATATCCTAGTTTTTCATATTTTTCTATTGTACGTAATTCTAATGTTAAACCTTTTTTTTCATACTCTTCATTTATATTTATCTTGTATTTTTTACCTTTATTATCCATGAATTTTTTAAAAACAAAAATAAAAATCACTATAGGTATTAAGTGCCACACTTGGGATAAGGAACTAATTATCATTTCACTAGACATTATATTTTCTCATTTTATTCCTTATTATCAAAGTTTTGCAACAGTATATCTAATTATTATAAATAGTATTGAGCAAAGGAATGAAGAGAAAATATGCTTAAAATGAGTTTCATTTTCTTTTTTTAATTATACTTGGCAGTGCATTTATAAATATGGCAAATATCACTAATGCACCACCTATAATTGTCATTTTGGGTGGAATTTCACTAAGAAAAAGCCATAACCAGATTGGTGCCATTGTTGTTTCTATGGTAGTGAAAAGACTTACTTCTGCAGATGTTATATATTTTGTTGAGATAAAAATAAAATACATGGCTAATGGGATCTGAATAAAACCCATAATGCTTAACCAAAATAGTGACTCTAAAGAGATATCTAAAAGCTTATCACTAAAAGCAAACATAACAGTTGCAACAAGAAAACCACTAAGGGAGATGACGAGCATTGTAGGAAAGTGTCCATACTTTCTAAATAAAGTAAGCTCCATACCCATAGTTATAGCCAAAGCTACACCAAGCAGGTCTCCTATATAGTTTCCTGTAAATGTAAAGGAGTTTCCAAAGACAATAAATACACCTACAAAAGAGACTACTATTGCAATAACTGTTTGCTTTTTGATTTTCTCTTTTAGTAATAGATAACTAAATATAGCTGCAAAGAAAGAGGATGTTGCTAAAAGTACGACGGTATTTGCAGCAGCTGTATATTTTACCGAAAAGACAAAAAGACAAGTTCCCAAAGCAGAGAGTATGACCAATAAAGAAAAACTCATAAACTCTATTTTATTGACAGGAATCCAAGATTTACTACTACTTCGTCGCCAAAGAATTAGCATACTTATTCCCATGAAAAGACCTCTATAAAAGGAAATAACAGATGCATCTACATTAGCAAGTCTCACTAAAAGCGCATCAAAACTTACGATAAATACTCCTAATGCAGCAAGAACCATCCCTTGGACTTTTATATCTTTCAAAAAGCAAATCTCCTCAAATTATATGTAATTTATTAGTATTTTAATTTTTTTCTATTTTTCTATTTTCTTTTATCCATGATTTAATACCATGCTCTAAATGAAAGACATTTTTATATCCCATTTGTTTAGATAAAAATTCACCAACTAAACTTGTTCTATTTCCAGACCTACATATTAGAACAAAAGCTTGATTTTTATCTTTTACATATTTTGAAAATTGATTAAGCCAACTTTGAACATCATACTTTCCCTTTTCATCAAAGAACATGATTTTTTTACTTGCTGGTACAATTCCTAGTTCTTCCCATTCAGGAGGAGTCCTTATATCAATAAGTATAATATTTTTGTCAATTTTATTTTGAAGCATTTTAGGACTAAGTCCTTTAAAATCTCCAAATGCAAAAATAGCTAAAAATACCAATGCTAGAAATATTCTCATATCTATAACCTTTTCTTAATTACCAAATAATAGCTTTAAATAGTTTAATCTATATTTTCTATATTCACAAGTTCTTTGTTTACATTGTACACTTAATCTATGAAGAACAACTAACATGTGATACCCCAGCTATTCCAAATAAGTCTAGAGGTTTTTTTGAATAATATTTTTTTTCTATTTCATTCGTTTGTTCAGTGTATGGATTTGTCATTATCTCTTGTAACTCTTGTATTAGATCATAATTTCCATTTTCTGCATTTTGGTATGATAAAACTAGATGCCATTCTCTTAAAGTATATTTTGGATTAGTAAGTTTCATTTGCTTTGAAAGCTTTTCTATAGACTCTTTTGAGCTTATATCTAGATGTGATTTCCATTTTTCTAACCAATTGTTCCATCTTGATTTAATATCTTCATTTTCAAAAGTATTATTATAAAAACTTTTTGTAAGTGGCTTAACATCATCAGGTATATTTGAAAGTTCCCTAAAAAATATAGTGTAGTCAATTTTAGTTTCTATCATAAGATCAATAAGTTCAGTAAATAATTCCAAGTCAAATTTACTTATTCCTAGTTTTTTAGCCCACATAGTATCTATTTTTTCTTGCATAGCTAAAGGAAAACTGTTTTCAATCTTTTCAAGCTCTTGCAAAGAATCAGGGTGTGAATTAAGTAATGGTTTTAAAGCACTACAAAATGATTGAAAATTTTTATAGGCTGCTTGGGGTTGATTGAAAAATGAAAAGTGCAATCCTCCACCTGTCCAAGATTGATATTTAGGCTCAAACATATCAATAAACCCAAATGGTCCATAATCAAGTGTAAAGCCTCCTGCAGCACAGTTGTCACTATTGAAGTTACCTTGACAGTATCCTACTCTTATCCAGTTAGCTACTAGAGCTGTAAGGCGGTTTTGGAACTGTTTTATTAATAAAATAATTTTTTCTTCTAAATTTAAATCTTCATTGATTACATCGCTGTATTCTCTTTCAATTAGGTGCAAGACTATTTTCTCTAACTCTTCATATGCTTTTTCGTGTTCATTTTTTCTAGCTCGTCTTCCAAAAAGTTCAAGTTGCCCCACACGAATAAATGAAGGTGCTACCCGAGTAGTTATTGCAACATCTTCTTCAATCATAACTTCAGGGTCTTTTGAGTAAGAATTACCTCTAAACCAAGGTCTGCTTACTTGCTCTTTTTTAGAGGTAAATAGAGTTAATGATCTTGATGTTGGAATACCTAAGGCATACATATGTTCTTGAGCTAAAAACTCACGGACACTTGATCTTAAAACTGCCCGACCATCAGCACCTCTACAGTATGGTGTTCTTCCTGCACCTTTTAATTGAAATTCCCATCGTTTGCCATTTATAACAGCTTCAAGAACTGAAATAGCTCTACCATCACCATATCCATTCCCCGTTTGAAAAGGGCATTGTGCATAATATTCTGTATCATAAATAGATAGGGCATATCCAGTTGCCCAGCCTATATTTTTCATAGGTTTAGGTACATTAGACATATCACCTGAAAACATTTTGATAAAGCCTTCTGATTTTATTAGATTTTGTGTAAAGCCCAATTCATTAAAAAAATTAGTACTGTGAGAAATATAGATAGGCTCTTTTAAAGCAGTGGGCTTTACTGGTACATAGTGTCCACTAAAAACTTCTCTTGGTGTTTTATTATCTGCATTGAATTTGGCATCAGGATCACAATTAAGATTCTCTAAAAAAGAGTAATCACTCAATTTGGTAAGTTCATCAAATGTATCTATTTTTTTCATATTTATATTTATCCATTAATTTTTATTTATTAATAGTTTTAACATAAGTAATTGAAATACATGGCAATAATAAGATTTAAAAAATTTTATTAAGTCAAAAGTAAATTTGAGCATGATTTTTATCCTCTTTTATAAAAAACATATGTTAAAATCAACATTAAACAATATATATTTGAAGGTGATTTTGTGTCTATTTTTGCTTTACAATCTTTAGCTGGTGGATTTCTAGATGAAGATTTAGAACATTTTAATAAAAGATTTGATGACTGGTGTATTCATTTTGAGAGTTATGAAGACGCTATGATTATATTAAAAACTCTTGAAAATACAGAAGCCATTGATATTGTTGAAATAACACCATTAAGTTATCCTCAATATTATTTTACTAATCTTCAAGGCACTATTTATGCTACACGACAGGTTGAAGATAAAATCATTTGTGTTGTAGAGCCATTTATAGGCTCAAGTTTTAAAATTGCAGTATGTGATCTCAAAACTAAAAAAGTAAGACTATCAAAGACTTCTTATAAAAACATTCCAAATGTTGAAAGTGCTTTTGCTAATTTTGGTGATAATTTAAATTAGTATTAGTCAAGTTTTAGCTCTATTTCTTTTGGATACTTACTTTACTGTAAGTTGCAATTAATTATTATGACGAAGTTATTATTTTATAGGAAAATTATATGCAATCAAATAAATTAAAAGATTTTATAAAAGAGAACTCATCTTTGATATATGAGTTTATTAATAAAGAAGTACTAAAAGGGGTAGGGCGAATTCATCCAGATTATTTTGTGAAGATTGTAAATGATATGATTGTTAAGCAATCTGATACAAAAATAAGTGAAGTGAACCTAAATCCAAATATATTTCCATATTTTATATTTACACAAGTAGAGGGAAAAGGAAAGCTTGATTATACTTCTTTGCGAGTTGAGACAATAAAGTTTGATGAAATAGACAAAGAGTCTTCTGTTTATTATAACTATGCACGATTTTCTCTAAAAGATGACTCTTTATATATAGATTTAATGCAAAGTAAAATAGGCGGTATGCCAATTGATAAAGATATAGTTAAATTTACAAAAAAAATACCTATAAAAAGTTCTGCCCTAGAAGAGTTTATTAGTAAAAATAAAGATTAATCTATAGTTTCTATATTCACAAGTTCAATATCTGCACAATCTTTTTTTGTAAGTTTTCTTGTTTTTGCATCTTCTTCTGCAAGTGATATTAAATCTGCAAAGTCATTTTTATTTACTTCAAACTGATATAACTCTTTTTGTGTTTCTATCTTGATCTTTGTATCACTCTCTTTTGTAATAATATCAACATTTCTAATTCCTTTTGCAAATTCACTTTTTATCATCTTTGATATCTTTTCATTTGAAAATAGTTTTTCTAAGGTGAGTTCTAAGTTGAAGTCATTTTTGCAAAGTATTTTATAAGTTACTATCATTTTGCCATCCATTTTTTTGTCCTTTTGTCTCTTTTCTTATGTTATTGTATCTGTAAAAAATGATTATATTTAAAAATATTACAACTTGTAAGGTTTTATTTATAGATTTTTTATTGTTATTAATCTAAGTCTTAAAATTATGTTAATTTTTATTATACCTTCTTGCTTTTAATAAAAAAGTTTTTGATTTTAGATAGTATTGCTTATGAAAAAAATTATTTTAATCTTATTTTTAATTACTCTTCAAATTGTCAATGCAAAATCTGACACGATTCTTTTTTTGGGAGATTCTTTAACAGAAGGGCTTGGTGTCAATAAAGAAGATGCTTTTCCTAGTCTTGTTGAGAATATGATTCACACTAAACTCAAAAAAGATATTACAGTTATAAATGGTGGAGTTAGTGGCTCTACTACAAGTGATGGGCTCTCTCGTCTTAAATGGTATATGAAAAAAAAGCCATATCTTATATTAGTAGCTCTTGGTGCAAATGATGGTCTTCGAGGTTTGGATCTCAAACAAAGTCAGAAAAATCTTGAAGAAATAATCAACTATGCCCAAGAATCAAATGCAAAAGTTTTATTAGCAGGCATGCTTATGCCTCCTAATTATGGCCCTGAATATACAAAGCGTTTTGAAAAAATGTATCAACAAATAAAAGATAAATACAAGTTAAGAAGTATGCCTTTTTTATTAGATGGGATTGCTGGAAAAAAAGAGTTTAATCAAAGAGATGGCATTCATCCAAATGTTGAGGGTCATAAATATATTGCAAAAAAAGTTTTTGAATTTATAAAGGAAGACCTCTAATGCTAGAACTAAAATCATTAAAAAAATCATACCTTCAAGGCTCACAAAATATTGAGATATTTGAGAATCTAAACTTTCACTTAGAAGAGAAAGAAAGAGTAGCTATCATGGGAAAATCAGGAAGTGGTAAATCAACACTACTTTCTCTTATCTCAGGGATTATCAAACCAAATTCTGGTGATATTTCTTTAAACTCTACTTCTTATAAAGATTTACAAGAGAGTGAATTAAATGATTTTAGAGCTACAAATATAGGGTTTATTTTCCAAAACTTTCATTTAGTCTCTTATTTAAATGCCCTTGAAAATGTGATGCTTCCTGCAAAAGTTTGTAATATTGCAAAGCCAAAAGAAAAAGCAATAGAACTCTTAAAAAGTGTAGGGCTTTCTCATAGACTAGATCATCTTCCTTCACAACTAAGTGGTGGTGAAAAACAGCGGGTTGCTATTGCAAGGGCACTTATTCATAATCCCAAGATAATCTTAGCAGATGAACCAAGTGGAAATTTAGATGATGAGACTGGCAATGCAGTTATGGATATACTTTTTGAACTAATAAAAAAAAACAACATGACTTTGATTTTAGTGACTCACTCAAAAGATGTTGCTGCTCGTTGTGAAAAGACTTATGAGCTAGTTTCTGGAAGTTTAACTCAATGTTAGTATTAGAACTTGTTTTTAAGGCTTTGGCTCGTTCAAAGTCTTTTAGCTTGATATTTATATTAAACTTTTGTTTAGCTATTGCCTCACTTTCATATTTACAGTTTTTTAAAGGAAGTATAGAACACTCGCTAGATACAAAAGCAAAGGTTTTATTAGGTTCTGACCTTGTTGTATCTTCAAGGTTTCCTATAAGTGACCAAGAAAAACAAGACATCAAAAACAAACTTCCTGCCATAAAAGATTTTAATGAAGGTATTTCAACTGTTAGTATGATTGCTTCTAAAAAAAGAGCTAGGCTAATGGAAGTAGTCAAGGTAAATGAAGGTTATCCTTATTATGGGGGATTGGTTTTTAAAGACAAATCTACTTATCCACAAGAAGAAGCCCAACCAAAATCAAATGAAGTTTGGGTTTATCAAGAAGTTTTAGATTTACTTAGTTTAAAACAAGGTGATAGTTTAAAAATCGGTCAAGAAAGTTTTATTATAAAAAAAGTCATTGAAGAAGACTCCTTAAAAACAGTAAGTTTTAGTGGGTTTATGCCTAAGATTTATATAAGTGAAGAGGGACTAGAAAAAACCAAACTCTTACAGTTTGGCTCTACTGCTAGATACAAATTAAACTATGTTTTTAAAGAAAATTTAGACAATGACAAATTAGAAAAAATCGAAAATCAGTTAGAAAAAAGTGTTGATCAAAACTTGAGAGTTCTTTCTCCCAATGATGGAAAAGATAGATTGCTTCGTGTTTTGACCTTCGTTACAGATTTTTTGTCTTTGGTTTCACTTGTTTCTTTCTTTTTGGGTTTAGTTGGACTTATTTATCTATATTCTGGTTTTTTAAGAAAGCATCAAAAAGACATTACTATTTTAAGCGACTTGGGACTTAGTAAAAAAAGTTTAGGTATTACATATATTTTGCACCTCTTTGTATTGATTACAATATCTACTGTTATTGTTTTTTCACTTATGAGTCTGTCTGCACAGTTTATAGGTCCTATTATCAAAAAACTTGTGGATTTCAATTTTGATTTTTCATTGGACTATTACTTTTTCTTAAAATCATCACTTGTATTAATACTTTTGAGTTTAAGTATAGGATTACCATTGATTTTGCCTTTCCTTCAAAGAACAAAGCAATCATTTTCTAAGATAATTATTAGTTTTACTCCTTTTATTACAGTTTTATTAATAATATCTCATTTTGTAACGCCTGCTAAAAATGTAGGTATTCTTTTTGCTTTAGCAATGTTAATACTTATCATCTTATTTTTTGCAATTGGCTCTTTATTTTTAAGAAAATTTGATTTTTCAGGGCATTTGGAAAATCTATCTTTATCCTTGGCTTTAAAAAATATTGTTAGACAAAAAAAGACATCTTTGACTTTGTTTACAGCGATACTTTTATGTACGACCTTTTTTAGTCTTATTCCTCAGATTGGCTCATCTTTATCAAGTGCTTTGATGCAAAGTGCTGATGAAAGACCAAGGTTTTTTGTAATTGATGCAAAAGAGGAGCAAATAAAAGATATAAAAACCCAAGTTGAGAACATGGGAACACAATTAGAAAATATTTCACCCATGATTCGAGGGAGAATAATAAAAGTAAATGATGTAGATTTTACAAATCATTCTAAAAACAGTGGAAGTGAAGAACTAAAAAAAGAGAAAAATGAACTTAAAAATAGGGCAGTAAATCTTTCATATAGAAGTGGGCTCAAAAAAAGTGAACAAATTGTTGAAGGGCGAGACTTTAGTGGAGTATACAACTCAAAAGATTTTTCTAAACCAATAGAGGTAAGTGTTGAAAAAAGATATGCAAATAGAAGAGCAATAAAATTAGGTGACCATCTTGTTTTTGATATCTTAGGTCTTGAATTAAAAGCAGTTGTTGTGAATATAAGAACCGTAAAGTGGACTGAATTTGTACCAAACTTCTTTTTGATTTTGCAAGATGGTGCTTTAGATGATGCTCCTAAAACTATACTAGCAACTATTTCTTCAGGGAATTATGATGCAACTGCTATGCTGATAAAGCTAACTGAACTTTTCCCGAGTTTGACTGTTATTGATGTAAAAAGTTTATTTGAGACTTTTTCAAACCTTGTAAAAAATGTCACAGAAATAACTGATAAGATGAGTCTTTATTCCATAATTATTGGGCTTCTTATGAGTTTTATTATTATTCAGTATCAAATGAATTTACAAAAAAACAATATATTAAGACTAAAAATGATTGGAGTAAAAAATAAAACCATCAGAAACTCTTTTTTAATAGAATTTGGGTTAATCTCATTTTGCGCAAGTTCTTTGGGAATCGTTTTAGGAAGTATTGGTTCATATATTATAAGTAACATACTTTTTGAGTCTTATTGGGATTTTAGACCAGATGTTTTATTGTTGTACTTTTTCTTTATACCAATTTTGACCATCTTTATTGTTAGCTTTTTTACTTCAAGAATGATTCACCAAAAAGAGAATATTCTTTTTGGTGAGTAGTTAATCAATGAGTTTTAGTAACTCATTGATCCTGCATTTAAAAGTCCAATTGAGATTGATAAAAATGCCATTAAAATCCCCACAGATATGATTCCATCAGAAATCTTTGTTTTAAAAGAGTATTTTCCCCCAAGTCTTGTTACAATAAATGCAAAAATTAATTGTATAAATATTGCAACTGTTCCCCAAATAGCAAAATCTATATACGATATAGAGTTAACTAAGGCACTATATAAAGGAATAGAAACCCCAATAATAGCTCCCCCAAAACCAAGTGCTGCTGCTAGATTATTGTCCTCAAAAATTAGCTTATAATCATCATATGGCGTAACAACTGCATACAAATAAAGAAAAATAATCACTAAAATAATAGCTGTAAGAAAGAAGCCAAGAAAGCCTATAAATAATCCTATTTCCATTTTAAATCCTTTTTTGAAATCTTATCTAAAAGTAGCTATATGCTTTATTATGGTATTTGTAATAACATTTATTTTAAAATTGTTAAGAAATTGTCAAGAACTATACACTTTGTAACTTTGCAAATTGATAATATAATAACTACTTGACTAAAATGAATTAACTACAGGAGGATTATTTAGATTTTTTTGTTAAAATATATTGCAAATAAGATATGATAATTGAAAAGGTGAGATATGAAAAAAGTATTACTAGTTGAAGATGACTTAGTTTTACAAAACTTGATAAATGAGTATTTGGAAGAATATAATTATTTATGCAGTGCCTTTTCAAATCCAATAGATGCCTTGGAGTCATTTAAAAAAAAACCAGATGATTTTACTATCGCTATACTTGATTTAGGTCTTCCTCTTATGGATGGTTTTGATTTGTTTAAAAAATTAAAAGAGATAAAAAATATTCCTATTCTTATATCAACAGCAAGGGATGATATAGGTAACAAAATCTATGGATTTGAACTTGGGACAGATGATTATCTTTCAAAACCATATGAGCCTAGGGAACTGATTCTTAGAGTTGAAGCCATCTTAAAAAGATACAATAAAGTAGATTTTCTTAAAATACATGACTTAAGTATTGATTTAAATAGCTCAAGCGTTTTTTTAAGTGATGTTGAAATAGAGTTTACTAAAGTTGAAAAAGAGATTTTTTTATTATTTGTAAATAATCTAAATAAAATCATATCAAGAGAAGATATAGCAAAAGAAACTTCACTTAATGATGATACAAAAAATAGAACAATAGATACTCATATTAGTAATATTAGATTTAAGATTGATGATAATTCAAAAGAACCTAAATACATAAAATCTATTTGGGGTATTGGGTATAAGTTTTTTTATGACAATTAGAAAACGATTATTTATATCATTTTGCTTAATCTTATTGATTGTTGCTTTTATTATTGGAGTGTTTTTTTATACAATTTATAATCTAAATAGCATCAATTCTCAACAAAAACATAGGTATGATCAATTAATAAGAATGGAAAAATTAAAAGAGTTTAGTAACTCTTATTCATGGATAGTACTTGATATTATAACTGACTTTGACAAAATACAAATAGTAAAGGATCGAATCAATAAAGCAAATGAACTCTTTGAAAATTTGAGTACTCAAAAAACTAAAATCATAAATAATTCTGAATCAAAAGAAGAAGAAAGAAGTTTAGTTTTGATTTTTTCATATTTTGAGACTATGCAAAAATCAATAAGTGAAGAATTATATACTTTAGTGCTTAATAAAAATACTGATTTTATTGCCTTTAATAAAAAGTTTGAACAAGTAAATATGCATAGTCAAAAACTACTTGAAGAAGAGATAAAATATTTACAAGAAGAATTAACTCAAACTCAAAATAAAAGAGATGACTTTTTAGATACTATAAAACTTGAATTAGTTATTTTATTTATTGTCTTATTTTTACTTAGTTCTATAATTTCTTCAAAGATTATAAATGAGATAAAAGATAAGCTTGATAAATTAAATCAAGGTGTTTTACATTTATTTAAAAATGATGAAAAAATTATAAAAGTAGACATTGGACGCAATAATGAGCTTAGTGTGATAACCGAAAATTTAAACTCATATTTAGAAAAACAAGCAAATATTATATATTCAAGAGAAGAGCTTTTACGAAATATTAGTCATGAATTAAAAACCCCAATTACGAAGGGAAAGTTCATGCTTCGAAAAATCAAAAATAAAGAAGATAATCAAATACTAAAAGATATAAATACAATCTTTTATGATATTGAAAAGCTTACAAGTAAACTCTTACAAAGGGAAAAACTAAACTTTGCAGTTTTAAAAAGAAGTAAATTTAAAGTGAGTTCTTTAATACTAGAATCTTTATCTAAACTCTCTATTGAAAATGAGTCAAATGTAACAGTAAATATTAAAAATGATTTTAATATTGAAGCAGATTTTTATTATCTAACTATTGCCCTTAAAAACTTGATTAGCAATGCTATGAAATATGCTAAAGAGTTTCCAATAATAATAGAAAGTTGTGATGATGGAATTTATGTAAAAAATATCGCAAATGAACTTTCAAATGATTTAATATATTACATCCAACCTTTCACAAGAGAGCCAAACCAAGAAGAAGGTCATGGCTTGGGCCTAAATATTGTAAATAAAATATTAGAGCTTCATGGATTTGATTTAAAATATACCCATAAAGACTCATATAATATATTTAAAATAATATTAAAAAATTAGATTTTAGCTAGCTAATGCACTAGATAAAAATCCTAATCCTAAAAATACTACAACATTTACTATTATTAAGTTTCTTAAGAATTCCATGATAGTTCCTTTTTAATAATTTTCTTATAATTTAATTTTAGTATATTTCTGCAAAGTTAAAAAGGGTATAGTTCTTGACATGTTCTTAACAATTTTTGAGTGTGAGAGTTTATGGTAAAAGAAGTAACTTAATAGTTACTTCTACTTAGCTTTATATAAAAATGATGAGATATTTATATTATTTCAACTTCTGTGCCACAAGTTCATTTACAACTTGTGGATTTGCTTTCCCACCAGTATTTTTAATAACTTGTCCTACAAAGAAGCCTAATAGTTTTGTATTACCAGCTTTATATTTTTCAACATTGTCTGGATTTTTCGCAATTATTTCATCGATAATTGGTAAGATTACTGATGGGTCACTTATTTGTACTAGTCCTTTTGCTTCAACTATTTTTGCTGGATTCTCTCCTGATTTACACATCTCTTCAAATACTTGTTTTGCAATTTTACTTGAAATAGTTTCTTCATTTACCATTTTAATAAGTTGTGCTATTTGGACTGCTGTAAACTTTAACTCATTTGCTTGTTTTTCTTTTAACTCTTTAGCTACTTCATTTGCTACAATATTTGCTATTGCAACAGGGTTATTCAGCTCTGATAATGCCTCTTCATAAAATGATGAAAGCTTTTCATCTCTTGCTAAGATATTTGCAACTTCACTATTTAGTTTAAGTTCAGTCGTATATTTATCAAATAGTGCTTTTTCTTTTTCATTTAAAGCTTGGGCTTCACCATGTACTACTTCTTTTTTTACTTCTTGTTTAGGTGCAGGTTTTGGTGTACTTTCAGTTGTTTTTACTTTTTTTGCCCAAGAATCTTTTAGTCCAACTATTTTATTAAATACTGGTTTTTCATCAGTATAATCAATAGGATCAGCGTAAAAATAACCTTGTCTTTCGAACTGAAATCTCTCATCTGCTTTTTCAGTGATAACAGCAGGTTCCACAAGTGCATTTTTGATGATTGATAAAGAGTTTGGATTTAAGTCTTCTAATCCTTCTGGTGCTTCATTTTTATATAATCTATCATAAAGTCTTACTTCGATTTGTTTTGCCTCTTTTGCATCAACCCATTGTATTGCACTTTTTACTTTGATACCACTTGTATCTTGTCCACTTTTAGAATCAGCATTATACTCTGCTTTTATTTCTATGATATCTCCATTTGCATCTTTTAGGACTTCTTTACAAGTGATGATATAAGCATGTCTTAATCTTACTGGTTGTTCTAGGGTAAGACGATTGTAGTCTTTTTGTGGATTTTCAGAAAAGTCTTCTCTTTCGATATAAAGTTCTTTTGAAAAAGGTATTTTTCTTGAACCCTCTTTTGGTACATCATGTGGATAGTATGAAGCCTCAATGCTTTCACTTCCTTCATAATTTTCAATGGTAACTTTTATTGGGTCAAGTACACACATCACTCTTGGTACTTTTTGGTTCAAATCATCTCTAATACAAAATTCAAGTTGCGATACATCAACCATTGAGTTTGCTTTGGCAATACCTATTTGGTCACAAAAGTTTAAAATAGACTCAGGTGTATATCCTCTTCTTTTGTATCCAGCAATTGTAGGCATACGAGGGTCATCCCAACCACTTACATATTTACCTTCAACTAGTTCTAGTAGTTTTCTTTTACTCATAACTGTATAGTTGATACCAAGTCTTGCAAACTCATGTTGGTAAGGTCTTGGAGGTGTTAAGTTAAGATTATCAAGTACCCAATCATAAAGTTCACGGTTGTTTTCAAATTCAAGGGTACAAATAGAGTGAGTAACACCTTCTGTATAATCCGACAGACAATGAGCAAAATCATACATAGGATAAACATACCATTCATCTCCTGCTCTATAATGGTGAGCATGTCTGATTCTGTATAAAAGTGGATCTCTCATTTTCATATTTGCTGCACTCATATCAATCTTAGCTCTTAAGATATGTTCTCCATCTTTGAACTCACCCTTTTTCATTCTTTCAAAAAGGTCTAAGTTTTCTTCAATAGAACGCTGTGCATATTTACTTCTTTTACCAGCTTGTGTGACAGTTCCACGATATTCTCTTATCTCTTCTTCATTTAAGCTATCAACATAAGCTTTACCCATTTTAATAAGTTCAACTGCATAATCATAAAGTTTAGAAAAATAATCAGAAGTATAGTACTCTGTTTCTCCCCATTCAAAACCAAGCCATTTTACAGCATCTTTTAGAGCCTCAACATATTTTGTATCTTCTTTTGTAGGGTCTGTATCATCCATTCTAAGGTTACAGTGACCACCAAAGTCTCGTGCAATCCCAAAATTTATACAAATAGATTTAGCATGTCCTATATGTGGAAAGCCATTTGGCTCAGGGGGAAATCTGGTAACTACTTCTTTGTATTTGCCTGACTTTAAGTCTTCTTCAACTTTGACTCGTAAAAAATCTTTGTGCTCACTCATTATTAATAAACCTTTTAAATAAACTTCGTTTTGATTATAAAACTAATTAAGAGCTGTATTTTATCAAATTAGTGCTTATATCATCGTAGAATTAGAGTTTACTTATATAGGTGCTTATTAATAAATAAAATATTTATAAATTTTATTTTATTTTACTCATATAACTTAAGCTTGCTGGAAGTAGGAGTAAATCCAAAATCATTGCACAAAATAATGCAATACTACTTACAAATCCAAAATTTGAATAAATAGTGAAATCGCTTAATAAAAATATTCCCAATGCAGTAACTAATATAACCGTAGTAATCACTATAGCACTTCCGCTCAAAAGTAAGGCTTTTTCTATGGCATCACGGGTTGTATATCCTTTTGATATGGCATCTTTATATTTTGAGAGAAAATGAACAGTGTCATCAATAGCAATTCCTATAATGATTACAAAAACTATAGCCATACCTAAATCCATATTTATGCCTATCCATCCAGTTATACCCATTGCTATGAGAAGTGGAGCTATATTTGGAACGGCGGAGATTAACATATAGAATTTTGATTTAAATGTAAACCAAAAAATCAAGGTTACGAATAAAAGTGCAAGTAATACGGATTTAATCATAGTATTTGTAAGCTCAATTTTCATATGTGCTGTAACTAAAGTCAATCCTTCTAGGGTTGCAGAATATTTACTGTTTTGTTTCCACCAGTCTTCAGTCCATCTATACATTTTGAGTTTTTCTTGTTCACTTGCAAGGTTGTTCATAGAGGTTAGTCTTAAGTATCTGTTTTTTGTATCCATCATATCATTTATTCCCATTCCTTGTGGAAGAGATAATGAATATAAAAGTAAATATTGGGAAATTAGTTCTTTAGAATCAGGTATTTTATAAAATTCTTTTTTATTTCCATTCATAAGTTGATTGTATTTTTTTACTACATCAGTTATAGAATTTATATGTCTTACTTTTGAAAAGTGATTTTTGAATTCAATTTTGAATTTTTCGACATCTTTCATAAAGTCAGGTTTATTTATACCTGAAGCTTTTTTACTATCTATTATAATTTCCATAGAGATAGTTCCACCTATATTTTTTTCCACAAAATCAGTACTTTTTCTTATATCTGTTGTTTTAGAAAATTGTTTTAGAAAATCTGTATCAATAGTAGTGTCTTTTAGTCCTATAAAACAAATACTAATAACTATAAGACACGATATTATGATAGCTTTATCATTTTTTACTACAAAATTAGTATATGATTTTATTCGTTCATGTGTTTTATAAACTTTTTGTTTTTGTTCTTTTATCTTAGGGTTTAGTATGCTTAACATGGCAGGTAAAAATAAAATACTTAATATAAATGCAATAATAGCTCCTGAAGCTACAACTATACCGAAGGCTTGAAGTGGAATTATTTTACTTACTCCTAGTGACAAAAATCCTACAAAAGTTGTAAGAGAGGTGATTAAGGCAGGAGTAAAGTTTTTATTTATAGAAAAGACTATACTTTCTTCATTGTTTAAACCTTCTTTTCTTTTATGTATCCAAACCCAAAAAATATGTATGGAGTCAGCTATTCCTATAGCTATAACAAAAATAGGAAACATAGAAGTTAGTGTATTTAGTTTATATCCTAAACCAAAAGAGAATCCAGCAATAAAAAGAATAGTTAAAATAACTATAGTTAGGGGTAAAACTACAGCCCAAATATTTCTAAAAATCAATGCAAGTAGAACGACAATACAAATAAATAAAAGTGGCATAAACATTATAAAATTTGATTTAATGGCATTGATAAAAGCATCTGTAAAAGCCGGTACACCTACTATATGGTATTCAACACCTTTGATTTTATTTTCTTCAATAAGTTTTTTTGAAGCATTATATAAAGTTATATAATCATTTGCTTTTATATTTTCTTTGTAAACTATTCTTGCGATTATGATTGCAGATTTTCCATCAGCTGAGATTAATAAGTTTTTTGTTTGTGGATCGCTTATTGCTATTTCTTTTTTTTCTTCTAAATCTTTTTTTGTTAGAGAATAAATATTATCAATGAAGTCTTCAACAATTATCTCATCTTCATCTTCTTTACTTACATGAGAGTATTGATAGTTTGTAATAGAATCAACTCTTGCTATAAGTTTTGTCTGCCATAAACTCTCTGTAATAGTTTTTATGTTTTTTAATATATCTTTTTTAAAGATACTATTTTTATCACTTAATACTATCATAATTCTATCATCTGAACCAAAAGTTTCTTTAAAGTGTGTAAAGTTTTTCATAACTTTTGAATCTTTATCAAACCATATTTTCCAATCTGTTTCAACTCCTGCTTTATGTATATTTAACGCAAAAATAATTATTATAAGAATAGGAATCAAAATAGCTATTGACCATCTATATTTTATAATATTATGTGCAAGTTTTTCTTTTTTATTCATTTTTATTTATCTCCTATTTTATTAAAAGTAGTACTTTATTTCACAACCAAAGCGTAAATGCTCACCAATATAGTTGTCACTTTTTAGATATCTTATATCTGCTGATACATTTAAATTATCAATTAATCTTCCACTATATTTTATATATGCACTCATATCACTTTTTTTTGTATCTTTTATAATTCCTGTTAAAAATTCACTGGAATCTTTGTCATTTAATGAATATCTTAGTGCTAAAAATAGATCATTATCAAAGCTTGTATTTTTGTTATCACTTTTATAATATTCAGCTATTAACCCTAAACTATTATTTTTATAAATTTGTTCTATAGTGTATTCGCTACCAACACCTATATTATAAAAATCTTTTATATCAAACTCTCCGTCTTTTTGTACTTTTGTGTAACTAGCTTCAACCTTATAAAGTGTGGAGTTTAGGACAAAAGTATCATATGTAAAAAGTTTTGCACTTTGGAAAAGATAAGGGTTTATTTTATTATTTGTTTTTTGATAGAGTATATTTTCATCATAGCCATAAAAAAAGCCCATATTTATATCTGCGATTATTTCATCATCATAACTTTTTGAATATACAGCTAAGAAAGATGGTTGTTC
Organism: Arcobacter sp. F2176; assembly: GCF_004116465.1. NCBI lineage: Bacteria > Pseudomonadati > Campylobacterota > Epsilonproteobacteria > Campylobacterales > Arcobacteraceae > Arcobacter > Arcobacter sp. F2176. The sequence continues at coordinate 62,522 of NZ_PDJV01000007.1, read as the reverse complement.
CCTTTTATTTGAAAAATTTATTTTTTTTGAATATATATTTGTTTTAAAAGGGCTATAAGGGGAGTTTGTACTTGGTAGTTTTATGTTTTCTTCAAAACTTTTTATATATAGTTTTAAAGTAGAATCATCATCAAAAAAATAGTTCAAATTTGCCATAATTGAACCTTTTTTATAAGTGCTTAAAGAATCTTTTTGATAATTTTGACGATTAAATATATTTACTATATTATTAGCTTCTAAACTTCCTAAAAATATAATTTTTTTACCTAAATTTAAATCAAAATTTTCAAACGCTTTAGAGTAATAAAGCTCTGATATATTGAAATAATCTCTTTGTTCTTCACTACTATCTTTTAAAATACTAATTTTTGAATATAAATATGAGTCTTCAAAAGAGTGTTTAAACTCATTTTGAAAGGTGATGGCACTGTTATAATTTCTAGTATCACCTTTTGTTTTTAAATAAGATTTATACTCATATCCAATATAACTTTTTATCTCATTTTTAGCTAGGACAATATTTACTAGAAGTAAAGAACTAAATAATATTTTTTTCAAAAATTAGTCTTTTAAGTATCTTTTTGAAAAAAGCTTTTCATCTAGATTTAATTTGATGTCATCTTTTACATAAATTAAAGTAGTAGATTTTAAGTTTTGATGATTACTCATTTGTATTTTGGCAACTCTATATATATTTTTAATTTTTCTATAAGTATATTTTGCAGTTTTGAGAAGTTCATTTTTTTTATCAAAAAACTCTACTTTTAAAATTACAAATTTAGTCTTATCCACAAAAAGTATTTGTTTTGAATATCCTGAATTTTTATCTTTAGGGTATCTTTCATATTTATAAACGTCTATATTACCTATCTTACTATCTTCTGTTCTAGTAGAATAAGTATATTTTGAAGGTTCCCTTGAAGATATATCTTCATAAGAAAATTCACTTCCCATAAAAGAACCACTTTTATTTTTACTAGTTATACGTTTTATACGTTTTAGTGCAGGTAGATATAACCATTGGTTGTTATTTTTATTTATTTTTTCATGGGTTAAGAATTTTGTACCTTTTACATCTAATGGTGTTTTAAATTCCATTAATGATTTATCTCCATTTATGCCATAATGATTTTTATTTTCAAAAGAGATTGATTCCATTATTCTTTTTGATTTATTTTTAGCTTGATCTATTAAAACCATCTCTAATATGCTTTTTGAACTTCCATATCCATCCGAACTTTTTTTAACATTTGTTGCTACTTCAAAAGGTGTGAGGGCAAAAACTTGTGAAATAAAAAGAGATGCTAGTATTATTTTTTTAATCATTATATGCTCCATTAGTAAATTAATAAAATTTAGGTGAATGCTATACTAATTGAGAGTAATTATCAATATTTTTCTTGTTCTAAAGGGATTTTATCTGATTATAAAAGTATTATATTTTGTTTGTGATATTAATATAGTTAAAGATTATTATACAAATTTATCAAATAAATAATTTATTCTTGATTTTATTTAATAAGCTATTTAGTTACTTATAAAATACTCTTGACGGCATAAAAAATCCTTTTAGTTCTATTTATAATAATGATTATTAGTTTTATTTATAATATACTTAAGCCAATATTTACTTAAATTGGAGGAAAAATGAAAATAAAAGAACTGATGATCCTATCTGTATTATCTTTGGCAACAGCAACTACTCTTTATGGTGAAGGTTCAGCTCAAGAGATGGATAATATAACTGTAACAGCAAATAAAGTAGAAGAAAATATTCAAGATGTTCCTCAAAGTATAACTGTCATAAGCGGAGAAATACTAGAAGAAAGAGGTATAAAGACAATTGTAGATGTGATAAATGAGATACCAAATATGACATCTATACCTGATCGTGGTGTTAAGGTGAACTTTAGAGGATTAAATGCTTCTTTATTTACTGAAAATAATCCTATTGTAGTTTATGTTGATGGAATTCCTACTTCATTCAAGCGTGCTTTTACAGCTTCTTTAGAAAATGTTGAGAGAATAGAAGTTTTAAGGGGACCACAAGGAACTCTTTATGGAAAAGATGCCATAGGTGGAGTTATAAATATCATAACAAAAAAACCTACTAATGAAACAAGTGGAAACATAGGCTTTGAATATGGTAGTGATAATTATAAAAGAACAACATTTAATATAAATACACCAATAATTGATAATAAGCTTTTTTTTAATCTTAATGGTGAAATTACTTCAACAGATGGTTGGATAAATAATAAATATAAAAATGATAAAAAAGCGGCTAAAGAAGATGATAAAAGTTTTGGTACATCTTTGTATTATAAAGTAACAGATAATCTTTCAACAAAATTAGTATTAAAAAAAGAAAAAATTAAAAACTATGGATTTAAAGGTTATGGAATAGTGGGTAGTACTAATTTTGGTGAATTTAAAAGAAATAATGCTGAAAATACTAGTTTTGAAGAACCAATGCTTGAAAAGAATGATATTGATTCTCAAAGTATTGATATTAAATACGAAGCAGATAATTATATTCTTGATGCTGTTACAGTACACAGAAAAACTAGTTTAAAAGGTAATTATGATGCTGACTTTACAAATGGAACCATTTTAGATGGTTCTAATTTATTTAATGATGCCTCTTCTGATACATATTCTCAAGAATTAAGACTGTCTAATAAAGAAACTGATGGTATTCGTTGGGTTGCTGGATTATATTTAGATAAAGAAGAAAAAAATAAAGATGCATATGGAAGTGAAACAGTAATGGGTGGTGTTAACTTTGGAAAGACTAATACTGTTTCTTCTATTGATAGTACTACTCAAGCTGTTTTTGGACAAGCAATGATTCCTTTAAATAAACAATTGAAATTAACTCTTGGTGGTAGGTATCAGAAAATCAAAAGAGAAATTGACTTGAATGGCTTTTCAAATACTACTAAAAATAATGAATATAATGATAAAAGAAGTTGGAATGTATTTATTCCCAAAGTTGCTTTAGATTATAAAATAAATGAAAATTTTTCTCCTTATGTATCTGTTTCTAAAGGTTATATGCCAGGAGGATTTAATGTATTAGCTAGAAATTCTAAAAAAGAGGATAATAGATTTGAACCAGAAAGATCTACAAATTATGAAATAGGTATTAAAGGGTCAGTAGGTGATTTTATGTTTACTGCTGCAATATTTAGAATGGATATAAAAGATATTCATATTAATAGACAAGAAACGGTTGGTGCCACAACTAATTATTATACCGACAATGCTGATAAAGCACATTCAGAAGGTATCGAATTTGACTTTAGATATTTTCCTACAGATAGGATAGAAGTAAGTGGGGCACTTGGTTTTATAAAAACAAAATATGATTCTTATGTTGCTGGAGATAATGATTTTAGTGGTAAAGAAATAGAAACTACACCTAGTCATACAGCAAATTTAAGTGTAGCTTATTATCATCCCAATGGATTTTATGCCCGTACAGATGTGAGAAATCAAGGTTCAATGTCATTTTATGATGATGCCCATAAAACTTTTCCTAAAGAAGATGGTTATACTTTAGTTGATGTTAAAGTAGGATATAAATTTTCTGATTGGGATATTTATGTATATGGTAAAAATTTAACAGATGAAAAATATATTAATACTTATGAAGCAAATAGTTTATTTACAATGGCAACATTTGGTGACCCAAGGTTTTTTGGGATAGGTGCTAGATATAGATTTTAAAAAATAGAAGTAGGAATACTTCTATTTTTATTTTTAAGTGTAAAGTAAATTTAAAATCTGTCAGAACAGCTATTATGAATAGATAATTAATAATGAAATATATGATAATATTTACAGAAGATGTAGAGAATGGAAAACCTTATGGTTCCTTTATTTAATAATAATGTACATATTTGGAAAATAGAAATAGATAAAATATCTGAAGATATTTATAAATATAGTGAATTATTAACTCCCGATGAATTAAATCGTGCTAATAAATATCGAATTAGCAATAAAAAAAAAGCATACATTACTACAAGGATAACGCTAAAAATACTACTTAAGTATTACCTTGATAATGATTCATATTCAATTACTTTATATAAAAATAATTATGGCAAGATATATATAAAAGGAAGCAACCTTTATTTTAATATAAGTCATAGTACAGATATGTCTATAATCACATTTTCAAGAAATAATGAGATTGGAATTGATTTGGAAAATATGAATTGTGATAGCAATATCATAGATATTTCAACAAGATATTTTACAAAAAGAGAAAGACTTTGGATAAAAAACCTAGCCCTAGAGAAGCAAAAAGAGGCTTTTATTTACTGTTGGGTGAGAAAAGAAGCTTATATTAAAGCATTGGGCTTAGGACTTAGTATTCCCCTTGATAGTTTTCATGTTATTCCTCAAAATACTAAAGAAATACCTATTGATAATTTTCAAATAAAAGAATGGTTTTTGTATCCTTTAAATATATCAACACAGTACTTAGGAGCTATGTGTATTCAAAGTCCTAATGTAACTATGTCATATTTTGATGCTTATAATTTATATAAATAAATTTACTTATTTTTTAAGTTTCTAAAGATATTAATTTTATCTTCACCTACTTTTTGACGTAATTCATGGTCTTTGATACCTAATCCTTCTTTGGGAGATAAGCATAAAATACCAACTTTCCCAATATGTTGATTGTTTTTAACTTTTATGCAACCTTCAATAGAGTTTTCAAGGGTATACACTTCTGATAATATAGGATTTATTTTCCCTAAGCATGATAATCTATTAGCATTATAAGCTTCATAGATATTAGCTCCATGAGAACCTATGATAGATTTTACATACATCCATAAATAACGATTATCAAATGTGTGCTCATATCCTGTAGTAGAACCGCACGTGACAATTTTTCCTCCACTTTTAGCAACAAAAACGCTTGCTCCAAAAGTCTCTCTACCTGTATGTTCAAAAACAATATCAGCAGATTCTTTATCTATTAAGCGTTCAACTGTACTTTTAAATGCAATAAGATGCCTTTTATTAATACTTCCATCTTCTTTAAAGAAATTAAAATTTTTCTTTGCTCTATTTACAACATATTCACAACCTAGCTTTTTTACTAATTCTGCTTTTTTTTCACTAGAAACAACTGCAATAGGTCTTCCTCCACCATTTAGTACATATTGAATACCCATTGCACCCATTCCTCCTGCACCTCCCCAAACTAGGACATTATCCCCTTGTTTCATCTCTGCACCATGTTGCGAAACTAACATTCTATATGCCGTACTTGAAACAAGAGATAATGATGCTGCTTCTTCCCAACTTAAGTGTTCTGGTTTTTTCATTAGCTGGGTAGATTTAACTAAACAAAATTCTGCTAATCCACCAAAATTTGTTTCATATCCCCAAGCTTTTGTGTTTGGATCTGACATCGAATCTTTATAAGACTGAGGGTTTGTATTAGAAGTAACTGCTGGGCAAATAACAACTCTGTCTCCTAATTTCCAATTATCATGAACTTTAGTTCCAAGTTTTACAATAACTCCTGCTGCATCACTTCCTAATATATGATAAGTTAAGTTATGTTTTTTATTTTTTGGATTTGATTTAGCATAGTGGGATAAAAAATTAAAAGTTGGCAATGGCTCAAAAGTTGCAGACCATACTGTGTTATGATTAACTCCAGAAGCCATAACAGCAATTAATACTTCATCATCTCCAACTTCAGGAATAGTTACTTCTTTGTAATGTAATGTTTTTGAAATATCTTTATCTTCAGTTTCCATTTCCCCAAAAATATTCTCTTCTTCTTTTAAGGTTACTAAAGCATTCATTGAACTGGGTAATTTTATATTTTCATAATCTTTTTGCGTTGTATTATCATTTTCAATCATTTCTATTATTTTTTTTGTTTCTGACATTCTTCTATCCTTTCTTTATAATTTATTTTATTGTTTTAATGTATTTGCCACTATTGAAGCAATATTATGTGAATCATCATTTATAAAAAAGTGGTCACCTTCAAATAATTTTAATTCAAATATTTTGTTTGTATACTGATGCCATTGTTTTAAGTTAGTTGGTAAAACTAAGGTGTCATTTACTCCCCCTAATACTGTTAATGGGCAACAAAGGGTTTCTATGTCATTGTGATGCCATCTTTCAATAAGTTTTAAGTCAGCACGCAATGTCGGTTCGACCATTTTCATATAGTCTTTATTATTTAATAGCACTTCATTTGTTCCTCCCATTTGTCTTAGCGAATCAATAAACTCTTCACCTTCTAGGTGATATGTTATATGGTTGTGAGGAGTATTAGGTGTTCTGCATCCAGATACAAATACATGCTTAGGACTATAAGGGGTATTATTTGATAAATATTTAGCAAGTTCATATGTAGCCATTGCTCCCATACTATGACCAAAGAGAGCAAATGGTTTATCTAAATAATTAAAGAGTTGCTTTGCTAGGGTTTTTACTAAGTCTTCCATAGAATCTATTGCTTGCTCATTTATACGATTTTCTCTACCTGGTAGTTGAATTTTGCATACTTGTATATGCTCTGGCATTGATTTTTGCCAAAGCCGATAAATAGATGATCCTCCTCCTGCATATGGCAAGCAAAATAGACGTAATTTAACATTTTCTTTTTCTTCGTATTGAATCCATTTGTTTTTTGTTATTGAATCCATTAAAATCTACTTTTTACTAAAATTTTGTATTGTATTAGTTATTGAACTTACATTTGGGTATTGTAAGCAACTCATATGGTTTCCATCCACTTCAATATGTTGTATTTTATCACCGAAACTATTCCAACTTTGGTGATTTTTTACACTTTGTTTCGCTTGAAGAAGTAATGTATCAACACTTGATAGATGTGGCATATCATACTCTATTGTAAACTCTACATACTGTTTAAAAATATTAAACTTCCGACGTAAATTAGTGCTATCATTATTTAATAAGCTATTTGAATCAATTAGTTGTTCAAATAAATCTTCAAATTCTTCTTCATTTAGTTTTTGTATTTCATTTAACTCACTATTTGTATATGTATTATTCTTCAATTTTACTATTAGTTCTTCTTTTATTGGAAGAAGCTCTATATTCATGTTAAAAGATAAAGCAAATAGAACTAGGATTAATAAAGAGTTATCTTTTAATTCTTGTGGTAAAAACTGAGTATCAATTAAAATTAATTGAGTTAAGTCTTCTCCTCTTTCTTTTAATTGACGAGCAATTTCCCACGCAACAAATCCTCCAGAACTAAATCCGCAAATAATAGGTGGATAGGCTGTGTCCCTTGTATTTATTTGTTCTAAATAGCTACTTGCAATGTCTGAAATGTTGTTTTTTTCAATAGTCGATTGAGCAGCAATACCATAAATATTAAAATCATTTTCTAATTGATCTGCTAATTCATTAAATACAAAAACTCCTCCATCACTACCATGTATACAAAATATATTTGGTTTTTCTTCACTAATAGTATTAAAGGATGTTAAAATACTAGACGAATTATTAAACTCTAAGCTTATCATTTCTTGTTTTTTATTTTCCAGAGAAGAATCATTTTGGGCTTTTATAAACTGTGCCATATCTTCTAAGAAGGGGTTCATAAATATCTGATTTACAGATAGATTAAAGCCTTCTTTTTGTAATGATATACTTAGTCTTGTTGCCTGAAGAGAATCTCCTCCAATATCAAAAAAGTCACTATGTATATTAATATCATCTACTTGTAAAATTTCCCTACATATAGATAATAATAATTTTTCATTTTCTGTTTGAGGAGTACTACTTTTGATTTCTTTTTTTTCATTACTTGGTAAAGGTAATGCTTTTCTATCTAACTTACCATTCTTTGTTAAAGGTATACTATTTAATATAAAGAAATGATTGGGCACCATATAATTTGGTAATCGTTCTTTAGTCCATATTTTTAATTTACTTTCAATTTCACTTAAGTTTTTCTCTTTGCACACACAATAGGCGATAAGTTTTTGTTTATTATCTTTTATACTAGTAGATATTTCACTATTTCCATAGGTGTCAATAGCCGTAACTACAACATTTTGAATAAGCTCATTTTGAAGAAGTGAAGATTCTATTTCTCCTAGTTCAATACGGTGTCCATTGATTTTTACTTGTAAGTCATTTCGTCCTAAAAATTCAATATAACCATTAGGATGAAAACGACCTTTATCTCCAGTTTTATATAGTTTCTCTCCACTTATTGGATGGATAATAAATGATTCTTTTGTTTTTCCTTCATCTTGCCAGTAGCCCATAAATAAGCCTTCTCCTCCAATATATAAATCACCTATAACTAATTGTGGGCAATCATTATATTTTTCATTTAAAACATAAAATTGTTGATTTGCGAGAGGCCTTCCATAGGGAATACTATTCCAAGTAGGGTCAATATCTTCAATAGGATAATAAATAGACCAAATAGATGCTTCTGTAGCACCACCAAGACTATAAAGTTTTGCATTTTTTGTACTTTTTTGTAGCTTGTCTTTGAGTGATAGTGGTATCCAATCTCCACTCAATAGGACTAATCGCATCTCTTGCATAGTTACTTTATTTGCATTTGTTTGAATAAGTAGCATTTCGCATAATGCAGGTACACTGTTCCAAATAGTAATTTTATGTTTTTCAATGAGATCTATCCAATGATTTGGATCTTTTGTCCCTTCTTCATTTGGTAATACTAGGCAAGCTCCTGCATTTAATGTACCAAATATATCATATACTGATAAATCAAAATGTACTCCTGATAAACCAAATACTATATCATCACTTGTTATTTTAAATCTATCATTAATATCAAGTATAGTATTTAATGCACTATGATGACTTATCATCACTCCCTTAGGTATACCCGTAGAACCAGAAGTATATATAATATATGCCAACTGTTGATTGTTTGATGGCATAAATTCAATATTGTTATTTTGTACAATTTTCTCTTCTTCTTTTCCCCAATTTGATGGAGTAGTTATTAATTTTATATTTTTTGGCCAAGTAAAATTATCTTTCATTTCTTTAGAAGTAATTACATAAGAGATTTTGGCTACTTCTAATAACTGTAATAACCTTTTTTCTGGTAATTTATAATCAAAAGGTACATATGTCCCATTGACACCAAGTGTAGCAATTATAGAAGATATTTGTTGCCATCCTTTTGGTAATATGATAGCTACTTTTTCTAAGGGCTTTATATCTGATTCTTGTAATTGCCAAGCAAAAAAGCAAGATCTTTCAAATAATTCCTTATAGCTTAGATTTTCATTATTTGTAATTAATGCAGAGTGATTAGGAGATTGTTTCACTTGACGTAAAAAACCACTTAATAAATCATCTTGCTTTGGTAAATAATCAAAGTTTTGAGTATTATTGTACTGAATACGTTTTTGTTCTTGTGATATAGGTATTTTAATTGCTTGGGTTGATTCCCATACTTGTTCATTATTAGCTAATTGTTCCAATAAATTACCATATGCCTCAAACATACTATCAAGCATTCCTTCTGGAAATAACTCATCTACACAATCCCAATATACATTTAAAGAACCACCATAGTCATGAACATGATTATCAATATAAACTTGAGGTGTTTGACTTATTGTATAAATCTGTTTTCCAAGCTCTTTGGCTTGGCTTTCATGTTCACTAAAAGTGGTATTAACATTTTCAGCTAAACCAAAGGTACTAGTAAATACAACTGGCATATTGGCTTGTTTAGAATGTTTTGCTAGTTCTCTCATAACAGAAACACCACTAAAAGAATCATAAGATTGGTCTTTCAAAAGTTGTTTTTGCAAGATATTTGCTTGTTCTTTAAAAGATAATTGCTTGCTAAAATCAACACTTAGTAAAATAAGAGAAGTAAATTCTCCAATAATATCATTAACTTGGGGATGTACAGCCAAACGATTAAATGTTGGTACATTTAAAGTAAATTTTGCACTATTACTAAAAAGAGATAATACTTGTGCATATACTGAAAGTAAAATTCCAGAAGGAGTAAGTCCTGCCTTTTGTGCTCCTAAGCTTTTTAATATTTGCCATTTTTCTTCACTTAAATGAAATTCTCTACGAATAAATTTAGGAGTACTAACTTTAGATGGATCTTTAGCAAGGGGTAATTGTGGAGAAGGATAAATTTCATCTAACCTATCTACCCAATACTTTTTAGCTTTATGATAATCCTCTGTTTGTTTGTATGCTTCAAAAGTCATAATATAATCTCGAAATGTCAGAGATAAGTTAGGTAAAGTATCTTGAGGATTATTATATATATGCACCCATTCACTTAGCATAATACCAATACTCCGACCATCTGTCATGATATTATCTAGACTAATATGTAGTCTTGTAACATTGTTTTGCAGTTTAGTGGCATGTATATCAAATAGTGGCCATTTATCAGTTTGAGGTACTCTATGTGATAATTCTGTTCGTATTTCTTCCAATGCTTTATCACTAACTTTTTTTGCAGTTTTACTAAAATCTCTTACTTCAAAATGATATTCTTTTACATTGTCTAATATTTGTTGTTGTCCATAAGGATGAATTATGCAACGTAACATTTCATGTCTTTGAATTAGTTTGTTCCACGCATCTTCTAATAACGCTATATCTAAATCTTTACACTCAATTTCCATATATCCATGGCAAGCAATATTTCCTAAATCCATATGCTGATCTCTACCAATCCAATAGGCTTGTTGAATATCTGTTAGAGGAAAAGGTTTTGTTAAAGAATCTTTATCAACTAGGAGTAACTCTGCTATGTCAGAATGATTTGTACTTTGCATAGCTTTTAATAAATGTTCACTTATGGCATTTATATTTAAATTTGCCATTACTTCATTTGGTTTTACTTTGATTTGTAATACTTGATTAAGATTATTTAGTAAATCTAAAAACATTAAAGAGTCAATTCCCAAGTGCAATAAATCTTTTTCTGAAGGTACATCATCTACATTTATGCGTAATAATACAGAAATTTTTTGTTTTAAATAATCACTAATGAACTCTAATGATTGTCCAGAATTTTTAGATGATTTAAGATTTTCTAGCAATTTATGTTGTTGTTGAGCTAAATTTTCTTCACTTCCTTGTTTTTGTTCAATATATGATACTGTTAATACATCTTTAAAATAGCTAGATAGTTGATTTTTTGGATGATTTTGTAGTAGTTTATTCCAATTTACATCAAATATTCCCATGTGGGTATCTTTAAAATCTCCTGTAATAATTTGTTCTAAGCAATTAAAAGATTGTTTTACTCCAATACTATTTAAGCCATTTTGTCTTAATTGTTCTTCTTGACTTGTGTTAGCAACTGTTCCAACTTCCGCCCAAGCTCCCCAACTAATACTTATGGCTGGTAAATTTTTAGATTTTCTATAGTGTGCTAATGCGTCCAAGAAGGCATTACTTGCAACATATTCTGGTAAACCTCTTGCTGGGATTAAAGATACAGACGAAGAGTATAATATAAATAAATCTAACTCTTTATGGTTCTGAGTAATTTTATGTAAATTCCAAGCACCTTCAAGTTTTGGTGAAATAACAGCAAGGGTTCTTTCCTTTTGTGACATTTCTCCTAGGGTTTTAGTATCACGAACAACTGCACTATGTATTACACCTTTAAGGGGTAAATCAAGATTATTAATTAATTTTTCTAGAGACTCATAATCTGTAATATCAAGCTGTGCTACTTTAATATTAATTCCTAATTTAGTAAAGTTGTCTATTTCTTCTTTTGCCTGAATATTAGGCTTACTACGACCAATAAGTAAAATATTTTTTGCCCCATTTTCTATTAGCCAAGAAGCTGTTTTTAAACCTAATCCACCTAATCCACCTGCAATTACATACCATCCATTAGCATCAATATTTACTTTTTGGATAGTTGGAGTTATATCAGTATTTTCTAAAGATCGTATACGAGGTAAATAGCAATTGTTTTTACGTAAAATAAGTTGGTATTCATTTGAATTATTTTTACTTAGAAGATTCTTTAATAAATCTATACTATTATCTTTTATAGACATTTCTGTATCAAAATCAATTAGTTTGACTTTTAATTCAGGGTGACCTAATGCAACAACTTGAGAAAAACCCCAAAGTGTAGCTTGGGATAATGCAATATTTTGATTAGGAATGGCACTAGTATGTTGAGATCCATTTGTTATAATACTTAGATTTTTTAAATTTTTTAAATTTATTTGTGATAATGCAGATAATATATCTAGTAATTTTAAGGATGAAACTGCTTGTTTTTCTTGTAATTGAGAACCTGATAATTGATTTAATGAAATGTTTTCAACTCCCCATAAATATAAAATTTGAACAGGTTTATTATTATTAAATGTTTTTTTTATTTTTTCATTAAGCAATTTTGAAGATATATCCAATTCAATATTAGATACATTTTGATTATGTTGTTTAAGTAATGAGGTAAGTTCTTGTGTATATCCTACTTTATCACTGCAAATGAGCCAGTTTGAGCTTTCTTTTAATAAATAATCAAGTTTTTCTAGTGGAACTTCATTTTTATCCCACTGAATATGGTGGAAATAATTATTATATTCTTTTTCTTCAATTATTACTTCTTTTTGTTGTGCTAGTAAAATTCTTTCTCCTATGAAAGAAGTATCTGTATTTTCTTCAGGTATGGAATGGAAATTTTTAAAACCTAATTTTATCAATAGAGATTCCCATTGATCTTTTGTCATAAAAGGTTGCATTCCTCGTAGTTCTGTATCTTTAACTATAGGTAATAATAAGCCCGTAGTAAGTTCTCCAATTAATGTTTCTTTTATAATTTCATACATAAATAACATAGCATTTGGTTTTAATAGTTTTGATACATTGTTCATAGTATGTTGCAAATCATCAGCAGCATGTAAAACATTTGAAGCAATTATTAAATCAAAGCTATTATAATCTAGTCCTTGTTCCTTAGGATTTTTATTGATATCAAACAGGGTATAGTTTACAAAGTTATATTCTTCAAAGTTTTTATTAGCTCGTTGTAAAAATATAGGAGATACATCTGTATAATAATATGTACTTCTATCTTTTGGTAATAATGGCAATAATTGTTCACTTGTTGCACCTGTTCCTGCGCCAATTTCTAAAATTTTAAGGGGGATATTATTGGGCATATTTGAAACCCAACTTTTAACTGTTTCTCGTAATAAAGCATTAAAATAATATGAAGTTGGTAGATCAGCATAGATTTCTTTTGCTTCATCTATGGATGTTTCCATCATTATGGCATCTATAGCTTTTGTCTTTCCACTTAGTACGTCTGCTAGTTGCTCACCTGAATTAATAAATACTGATTCAAAAGCTGGGTTTGCTAGAAACACATCTTTGCAATCATTTTTTTGTTCTTTTATTATTTGATTATTTATATCTTTTAATTGCCAAAATTGCTTATCTTTTGATTTTAATAATCCAACAACATTTAACTCTTCTAAAAACCTTTGTATTAATTGATGATATTGTGGAATTACTTTTTGAAGTATAGAATCTAAACTATACTTTTTATCATCAGTGAATAAATCTAAAGATCTTAGTGCTTTTATAATAAAACTTTGAGCTAGAGTTATTAATACTTTTTCATCATATTTTAGTTGAGAAATATTTAAAGCTTTACTTCCTTCTTTTGCTTGTTTATTTCCTGAACTTAATATGTTATTCCAAATAGTTAAGGGGTCATCTTGCTTATGTGTTTGTAAACTATCAGCTACAGTACTTAACCAATATTTTTGCTTATCAAATGGATAAGTTGGTAAGGATACTCTTTGATAATCTTTATTATGAGCTAATCCTTCCCATTGTATATCAATACCCTTGCAATATAATTGGGCAACAGCTGATAAAATAATTTTTTTATCTTCTTGATTTCGTTGTAAAGAATGAATCCATTGATAATCTGTATTACTTACACATTTTTTACCCATATTAGTTAGAACAGGATGAGGTCCACACTCTAAGAAACAATTTATACCCATGTTTTCTAAGGTATTAATACTTTCCATAAATAAAACTGGCTTACGCATGTGTTCACGCCAATATTTTGCTGTAGTTATTTCTTCGTTTTTAACAATACGTCCATATAGGTTAGATACAATTTGTGTATTTGGTATTTTCATATCAAATGAAGCTACTAATTTCTCAAAATCATCCAATATTGGATCAAGTAAAGAGCTATGGAAGGCGTGAGATACTTTTAGTTTACTATATTCAATATTGTCTTTATCTAGCTGTTCTATGAGTTTTTCTAATATTATATTTTCACCTGATAAGACAAAATGATTAGGTCCATTATGTGCAGCTATTGATAATTGAGGGTAGATGTTTATATATTTATCTATGATTTCTTGATTTGTAAATATTGCTAACATTCCACCTTTATTTGTTTCTAAGTTTTGAACTAGTTGACCCCTTGAAGTAATTAATTTAAGAGCATCCTTTAAATTAAAAACATCAGCTACACAAGCAGCGACTATTTCACCTACACTATGTCCAGCTAATACACTAAATTCTATACCCATTCCTCTATACATATTATATAAAGAGTATTCTATTGCAAATATGGCTGGCTGAGCATACTTAGTTTCTGTAAGTAAATTAGTATGCTCTTCTTTACCAAATATAAGATCTATTAATGGTATATCCAATAAGTTTTCTAATTCCTTCGCACATAAATTTAAATTTTCATAAAAGAGTTTATTTGATGTATAGAGTTCTTTTGCCATATTTGGATAGCTTGAACCTTGTCCTGTAAATAAACAAGCAATTTTAGTAGAATAATTTTTTGTACCTATATATCCTTGTATATTTTCCTTTGTATTTAAAAATTCTTGAACTTGTTGTTTCAAATGATTATGATTTTTTGCAACAATGGCTAATCTCTCATTGTGATGATTTCTTCCTTCTATACTAGTAAAACTTATATTTTGCAAAGATTCCTCTGTGTTTTGTAAGTAATTATTATAATCTTCAGCAAGAGTATGTAATTGTTTTTGACTTTGTGCTGATAAAACAACAAGGTTTATTTCATCATCTTTTTTTATATTTGTTTCTATTTTTTCTGGTGCTTGTTCTAAAATCATATGTACGTTAGTTCCTCCAAAACCAAAAGAACTTACACCTGCTCTACGAGGGTGATTTCTTTTAGGCCATAATGACGCTTTATCATTGACAAAAAATGGAGTATTAATAAAATCAATTTCGGGATTGGCTTTTTTATAATGTAAACTAGGTGGAATTTGTGCATTTTTTAATGATAATACAGTCTTTATAAAACTTGCAATACCTGCTGCACAATTTAAATGACCGATATTTGGTTTAACAGAACCTATTGCACAAAAGCCTTTCTCTTTGGTTTCATTTTGGAATACTTGACTAAGTGATCTAATTTCAATAGGGTCACCTAATGGGGTTCCTGTACCATGAGTTTCAATGTAGTCTATAGTATTAACTGGAATATCTGCTAATGCTATAGCTTGTGCTATTACACTAGATTGTCCTTCTATACTAGGGGCTGTATATCCTATTTTTCTTGCCCCATCATTATTTACAGCTGAACCTAAGATAACAGCATGAATAGAATCCCCATCTTCAATTGCATCGCTAAGAGGTTTAAGTACTACTGCACCTACACCATTTCCTGCAACTGTACCCTTTGCATCAGCATCAAAAGCTCTACAATGTCCATCAGGAGAAAATATCATGCCTTCTTTATATTCATACTCAAGCTCTTGGGGAATAGATATATTTACTCCACCTGCTAGTGCCATTTTACACTCTCCATTTAATAAGCTTTGTACAGCTGTATGGATTGATAATAAAGATGTTGAACAAGCACTTTGAACGCAGATACTTGGTCCTGTCAAGTTTAATTTATAAGATACTCTTGTGGCGAGATAGTCTTTATCATTTCCCATAAGTAGTTGTAGTAAATGTGTAGTATCTCCTTTAGCTAAGATGGACTGTTGCGCTAATAGTAAATAGGTGCTAATATTGCTTCCTGCAAATACTCCTACATTTCCAGCTTTATCTGGAGAATATCCAGCTTCTTCTAATGCATGCCAACAACACTCTAAAAATAGTCTTTGTTGGGGATCTAATATCTCTGCTTCATAAGCACTATAATTAAAAAATTTTGCATCAAAGCAATCTATATCATCTACTGTTGCCGCGGCACGAACAAAATGACCTTTTGTTGATGATTCTTCATTACTAAATTGAATAATAGACTCAACACCATTGATAAGATTATCCCAATATTTGTTGATGTCTTTTGCTTGGGGAAATATTCCAGACATACCAATAACAGCAATTGCATCTGGATTATCACTTATATTCTTATAGTTCATTCTCTTCTCCTATTTTATTTTGTCTTTGTATTAATCTTTGTCTTCGGCTAGTAGTTTTAGCTTTTTGTCTTGCTTGAGTTAAAATATTATTGACTTGATTATCTTTTTGTTCAATATGAAGACAAAGTGTTCTTATTGTTGGTTTATCAAATAAATCTAAAATTGATAAGTTTATATTTAATTTTGTTTCTAATTGATTATGTATAGTTACCACATCTAAAGAAGTAGCACCTAAATCAAATAAACTCTCTTCAACACTAACTTTTTCAATAGATAAGTGTTCTGAAATAATATTTTGGATAGTTGTTTCTAATTTATTTTTAGGTGCTACATAATTTGCATGGTATTTTTCTAGAATATCTATTTTTGGTAAATGTTTATAATCAATTTTTCCATTAATACTTAATGGTATTTCATCTAAAGTAATATAAAATCTAGGAATCATATACTCTGGTAAATGATCATTAAGATATTGTTTAATTTTATTTTCATCTATTATTTTATTTGTTACTATATAAGCAACTAAAACTTGTTTAGATTTTTTTAAGCTTTTATCTTCAACTAATACAACAATAGCTTTGTTAATATTTGGATGTTCATTTAAATTATTTTCTATTTCACCTAATTCAATTCTAAATCCACTAAGTTTAATTTGATTATCTTCTCTTCCTTTAAATTCAACATAACCACCATTTGACGGATTAAATGAGCCTAAATCTCCTGTGTCATATAAAAATTCTTTTGTATGAGGATTTTGTATAAAGTGCTTGTGTGTTTTTATCTTATCATTAAAGTAACCTTTTGATAAACCAATACCTCCAATATATAATTTACCTACTGCATAATCAGGGCAAGGTCGATAATTCTCATCTAAGATATGTATGCTTTGATTACTAAGAGGTATTCCATAGGGAATATTTTTAAAATTATTAGTGAGTTTTTTGATTGGATAATATATAGACCAAATTGCAGCTTCTGTTGCACCCCCTAAACTAAAAAGATGTGTATTAGGCATCTTTTCATAGACTATGTTAACTAGATTTAAAGGAATTTTATCTCCACTAACCATTACGGTTTTAAAGGATTCTAAAATAGTTTTATTTGGTGCATATTCTAAAAATATTTGAAGTAAAGCAGGAACACTATTCCATACTGTACAAGGATGATTCTTTAAACATTCTTGCCAATGCTGTGGATTTTTTTCTTGTTTTGCATCAGGTAAAACTAAAGTCGCTCCTGCTGCAAGTGTACCAAATATATCGTATACTGATAAATCAAAGTTAAGTGCAGATAAACCAAAAATACTATCTTCTTTATTAATATTAAATCGTTTATTGATGTCTAATACTGTATTCATCACTGAATTATGGCTCATCATCACACCTTTTGGCATCCCTGTTGAACCTGAAGTATATATAATATATGCAATATCATCATTAGTATGTTTAATTGGCCAAAAATCTACTGCTTGGGGATCTTTTTTAGCTAACTCATCTTCTATAAATAAACATATTATCTCGTCAGTTAATGATAAAGATTTGTAGCATTGTTCTATACTAATAACATATTTACAATTAGTATCTTTTAGTATCTTATTAAGTCTTTGTTTGGGAGAGTTATTATCTATTGGAATATAGCTTGCTCCACTAGCAAGTACTCCTAATACTGCTACAACTTGTTGCCACCCTTTAGGTAAAATAATTGCAATATTATCTCCCACACCTAGACCTCTTTTTTGTAATTGTATATTTAAAGCATAGGCTCTATACGCTAACTCTTCATATGTTAAAGTTTTATTAGTAGATACTATTGCTGTTGCAGTTGCTTGTTTTTTAACTTGTTCAATAAAAGAATAATAAATGGGTTTATTTGAAAGGTTTAATAACTCTTCATCTTTTGTATTATTATATGAAATACGTAACTCTTTTTGTAGTGATGGCATATGAATAGATAGTTCTTCTTCCCAACTTGTATTATCTTTTCCTAAAAGATTTAAAGCATTTATATAAGAGTCAAACATTATAGAAAGTAAATTTTTTTCAAATGCCTCTTCTACATAATCCCAATGTATAATAAGTTTTCCATCTTCTTCATATACTTGATGATCTAATAAAACTTGTGGTGTTTGGGTAATAGAATAAGTCATTTGACCCAGTTGATTTTTATCTGCATCTAGCTTAGAACTAATATCTCCTACTGTTAAAGCGCTGGTAAAAACAATAGGAGCAATTTGTTTATTACCACTAATCTTAGACCATTGTTGCATAACATTTACTCCACTATATAAACGGTGTTCTAAATCAGTAAATAATTTTGATTGAATGTTTTTTGCAAGATCTTTAAAGATTTTATTATCTCCACTTAAAGCATCAATTCCTAAGAGCATGGTAATTGTAAAGTCTCCTACAATTTTATCCATCTCTTTATGCCAAGGTGGGCGATTAAAAACTGTCATATTTAAAGTAAAATCAGGATTTCTACTCCAACGATGAAGTATATGAGAGAATACTGTTAATAAAACGCTTGTGGTAGTTAGACCATAGGTTTTTGATTTTTGTTTAATTATTTTCCATTGAGTATTCTCCATAGTAAATTTTAAGCGCTTAAAATGTGGTTTTTCTATTTCTGACAAATCTCTTTTTAATGGTAGCATTGGAGCAGAAGGCAATGTTTTGATTTTTTTCAACCAATAGTTTTTTGCATTTTCATAAAATGAAGTTTCTTCTTGATTTTTTAATGTAAGGACATAATCTCTAAAGGTAAGTTTTAGTGGGACATAAGAGCTATTTGATTGGTGATAATAGTTATATAATTCTTCTTGAAAAATAAAATTACTATAAACATCTGAAATGATAGCATCAAAACTCCAATGTATTTTATATTGAGTATTATCAATATTACTCACATGAATATTAAATAATGGCCATTGATCTGTTGGTAGAATTTGATGAGATAAAGAATCTCTTAATTCTAATAATGCCTTTTCTTTACTTTTTTTGTCTGGTAAGTTTGTTAAGTCATGTGTAGTTACTCTAAACTTTGGAACATCTTTAAGGGTTTGTTGTGATCCATTTTGATTGACAATTGTACGAAGCATATCATGTCTTTCTATTATTTTTTGCCATGCATATTCATATTGGCTTATATCCAAATTTTCAATATCCATTTCAATATAAGCATGACTTGCTACATTACCTAATAGAAATTTTTGACTACGACCTAATAAATAGCTTTGTTGAATATCAGTTAAAGGGTAGGGCTCATAGCGATTTATTTCATCTGGATTAATAGTAATACTATTTTCTTTAGGTGTTGGATTATCAGATAGTCCTTTCTCTTTTAATAGTTTTGCCATTAGTTCACGTTGTTCTTTTGATAATTCTGTCATATCTTTTCCTATTTTAGTTTTCTAAAGCTTGTGTAACTTCTGTATTTGATAAGTTTTGTACTTGTAAATATACTTCTGCAATTTGTTCTGTTGTACCGGGAGAAGTTTCATTCTCAAAGATAAAAGTAGCAATTGAAGCTACATCTTGTTCATTAAATAATGATTGAATTGGTAAATCAAAATGTAAAGTATCTCTCATATCAGCCATAAGTGGAAGTGCAACCATTGAATCACCCCCTAGCTCAAAAAAGTTATCATTTACTCCAATTTTTATTCCTAATCGATTTTCCCATAATGAAACTAATACTTTTTCAATTGAATTTCTTGGTGCTAAATATTGAGTTGATAGATTGTTTCTTTCATCATTATTTTCCTTTGTTATATTTGCATCTTGAAACATTTTTAATGTTTTATGTGTTACTTCAGAACGTAGTTTTAATAGTTGGTGAATATCTGCTGTTGAAATGACTACATTTGGCATATTTAAAAGGTTTAATAGTATTGAGAAACACTTTTTACCTTCTTTAGGCAAAATACCAATACTTATTTCATCTCCTGCTATTTGTTTGTGACGAGCAGCTAACTCTAAAATCATTCCCACTTCTAACCAATAATCCCAGTTGATTGCCATAACTTTTGTTGAGCTAGGGTTTTTTGAAAGTGCTTGAGAAAAAGCATCTAAAAATGAGTTGGCAGAAGTGTTTTCCACTTGACCTAAGGCACCTACAAGTGAACCAAGTGATGAACATAATAAAATAAAATCTAAGTCATTATTTGCAAATAATTTATATAATAGTTTTGTTCCAATTACTTTTGTATTTAAGTTTTCATGAAAATTAATACTCTCTTCTAATTCTATTAATCCTCCTCCAACAACTCCTGCTGCATGGATGATTCCATTGACTTGTCCCACTTCTTTATATATTTTTTTCTGCAATTCATGCATTTTATTTTCATCACTAACATCAATTGAATAAGTGAGAACAGTTGCCCCTTTATTTTCTAATGATTGTATATGTTTGATTCTCTTACAAATATCAATATCTTTTTCTTTTGCTAAGTATTCTTCCAATTGTTCTTTTTTTGGTAAGTTTGTTCTACTTAGTAAAATTAAAGTGATATTTGAAGTCTCTTCCATTAACCAATTTGAAGCTACTGTACCTATTCCTCCAAATGCACCCGTAATTAAGTAAATACCATTATTTTTAATATTAAGGTTTTCTTCGCTTTTATTTTTAATAAGTTCAGAACTAAGTGGATGGTAATATGGTTTCCATCGAATACCATTTCTATAAGCAAGGGATAAATATTTATCATGGGGTTTATTGCTTGTAATATCTCTAATAAAGGAATCGAAGGCTTTATCATCCAAAAGAGATTTTGTATCAATATCCATATGTATAAAGTCTAATTCTGGAAATTCATAAGGAATAACTTTACAAGGACCAATCAGTGTTGATTTATCAGGTGATAATATTTCTTCACCTATTATATTATAAAGTTGACTTGATAATATAACTAGTCTAGTTTTTGAGATTAGGTTATATTGTGTTAGAACACGCATTAATGAAGTAATGCTGTAGTAACCTAAGACTTGTGAATTTGAAGTGTAAAATTTATCTATATTATTTTCTAATGTAGAATCCATTTCACTAATCATCCATCCATGAATTATACAAAACGAGTTATCAAAATATTCCATTAAATCATTAAATAATTTATTATAATCATTCATTTCATTTGCATTTATAATATAGCTCTGATTATCTATTTTTTTGTATAACTCCCCATAGTTGATACAAATAACATTATTATCATTTTCTTCTAAATAATTAATAGTTTTATTAAGAGCTTTATCATGAGTGTTAAATACAATATAATTTTTCTTTTCTTTATCTAAATTATTTTGGTTATTTTCTGAAAGTTTAATCCAAGAAGGAGAATAAAACCAAGTATTGAAATCTTCTCTTTTTTTAGGATTTGTACTATCCGGTTGAATTTCATTAAATGTTCGTTCTAACCAATATGATTGTCTATCAAAAGCATAAGTCGGTAATTCTAAAAGGCGACAATGTTGTTTTGGAGTTAAAGCCTCCCATTCTATTTTATATTGTTCAAGCCATAGTGAACCTAATAATTCATACAATACATTGTTATCATCTGCTTTTTTATTAGAACTTTTCATACTCGCATATGCAGATAAAGAACGTTTTGCTTTTGGATGTCTTTTTGCTATGGTTGTTAAACCTCTTCCTGCTCCTATTTCGATAAATGCTGTATTCTCTTGTTCTATTAATACAGATAAGCCTTTATGAAATTCAACTGTTTGACGTAAATGTTTTGTCCAATATTTAGCAGAAATTGCTTCTTCATCTTTTATCCAATCACCTGTTACATTTGAAATAAAATCAATAGAAGGTGTTTGTAAATCCATCTTCTCGATGAAAGACTCAAACTCTTCAAGAATAGGATCAAGAGTACTTGAGTGACCAGCTCTATCTCCTGGCAGTTTTGTATAACTAATATTAGTATTTTTTAATTCTATTTCAAATTTTTCAATTTCTATAATTGGCCCTGAAATCATATTTAATTGTTCTGCATTAATTACAGCTAAAGATAGTGATTGAGGTAAAATTTCTTTTAATTTATCTGTATCTTTATTTATTACAAGCATAGATCCTGGTTCACAACTTTGTATAAGTTTTCCTCGAAATGCAACTAAGGATAATGCTTGTTTTAAAGTAAATACACCTGAAACTAATGCTGCACAATATTCACCTAAACTATGACCAATCATTTGATTTGGCACAATTCCATAGTACTCTAATTGTTTAGTCAAAGCATATTCAACAGATAATAAAATAGTTAATGTTATTTCTGCTTTTTGGATAAGTTTATTTGACTGAGTTATGTTTTCATTTTTTGGATATAAAACTTCTCGAATATCAATGCCATTTAAATATTCCTGTGCTAGATGTGCACACTCATCAATTGTATCTTTAAATACTTTTTGTTGATAATATAAGTCTCTGCCCATATTAATATACTGATCACCAACTCCTGGAAACATAAACACTATAGAACGTATTTTATTCTTGTCATTTGTAATAAGTGTCTGATTTCTTGGTATACGTTCTAACATTAATTGCTTATGCAAATCTTCATAGTTTTTAGCAATAATAAATCGTCTATGGTTAAAATGTTGCCTTCTTTGTTGTAAAGTATATGAAATATCAGCTAATGAAAGATCTCTATTTTCTAAAATATACTCATTTAATTGTTTTGTTTGATATTGTAATGATTTTTCATTTTTTGCACTAAGGGGAAAGAAATAAAAACTATCTTCCCAAGATTTATTTTTATAATCTATTTTTGGTGCTGACTGTATGATAATATGTGCATTTGTTCCTCCTATACCAAATGAACTGATAGCTGCATTAAGGCTTTCCGGATATGTTGAATCCATATCTTTTAGTTGAGTATTAATATAAAATGGACTATTTTCAATATTTATTTCTGGATTTATATCTTTAAAATGCATAGTAGCTGGGATTTTTCTATTTTTAAGAATTAAAGATGCATTAATAAGTCCTGCAACTCCTGATGCAGCACCTAGGTGTCCAAGGTGACTTTTAATAGAACCTAAGGCGCATGTTTTTTCATAATGTTTTGAGCTATCAACATCATATGCCTGACTTAATGCTTTAAACTCTATTGGATCTCCTACTGGTGTTCCTGGTCCATGTGCTTCCATGTAGTGTATATTTTGAGGGTCAATGTTTGTAACGGAAAGGGTCTCACTAATGGCATCCATTTGACCTTCAACACTTGGTGTAAAATAAGCTACTTTTTTACTACCATCATTATTTATAGTCGCACCTTTAATTACGGAGATAATATTATCTTCATCTTCTAAAGCATCTTCTAATCTTTTTAATATAACTACACCAAGGCCATTACCATGCATTACTCCAGAAGCATCTTTATCAAAAGAATGGCACGCAGCATCTTTTGATAAGCCACCTTCTTTATAATATCTATAACCTCTTTCTTGAGGAATATTTAATCCAACCCCTCCCGCAATTGCCATATCACATTGATAATCTAATAGGGCTAGGTAAGCTATTGAGATTGCAGCTAATGAACTAGAACACGAGGTTTGTATACTTATTGCAGGACCTGTTAAGTTTAAATGATATGCAACTCTTGATGTAAGATAATCTTTATCATTTGCTATCATAGCATCAAAATAAGAAACAATATCTCTCATTTCAAGGTGTTCCCCAACATTAAAAATATAATTATTAAAGTTTGCTCCTGCATATACTCCAATGTGTTGTGATTCATCTGTTGAGGCATATCCTGCATTTTCTAGCCCTTGCCATGCAGTTTCTAAAAATAATCGTTGTTGAGGGTCCATTATTTTAGCTTGTTTAGGTGTTAGATTAAAAAATTTAGCATCAAATTTAGCTACATCTTTTATCATATATCCTTTTCTTACAAAGTCACTTTTATTTATTTGGCTCATATCTTTTGCAAAAGGCTTTAAATCTTCATCACTAAATTCTTGGCGAACATCTACACTTTGACATATATTATCCCAAAGTTTTTGTATACTATCTGCTCCTGGAAACTTTCCAGCCATACCAATTATTGCCACATCCATAGACGTATCTGTATTTTCCATTTATTTTCCTTTATATATTCAATTTTTTGCTAATAATCTTTTACGACGTTGTAGCCCTCTTGTATTCTTTTTTGCTACATTTTTTACTGTTGTTTGTTTTTCAATAAATTGAGATAATTCGTATATACTTGTATGTTCATAAAGAAGTACAACTGAGTCAATTATTGGAAATTCTTGACGTATTTGGATAAATAACTCTGTTGCTAATAATGAGTTACCTCCTGCTTCAAAGAAATTTTCATATAAGCCAATATTTTCTCTTTGTAAATGCTTTTGCCATAGACTCATTAAGTGTTTTTGAATTTCATTTTCAACTATTCTTTTAGTATGGACATGTTGTTCATTTTTAGTATTTAATAATTGAATTAGAGCCTTTCTGTCTATTTTCCCATTAACAGTTAATGGAAATTGTTTTATTTTAAGTAGTTTTTTCGGAATCATTTCTTGTGGAAGAGAGGCTTTAAGTTGTTCTTTTAATTTATTTTCTGAAATATCACCATCATTACAACTATAAACTAAAGCAATATGGGGAGTATAATTATCTTTTATTAATAAGGCTTGTGCTCTATTAATTTCTATTTGTTTATGTGCTAATGATTCTATTTCGCTAAGTTCAATACGATAACCTGATATTTGAACTTGATTATCACTTCTTCCCATAAATTCAATCAGACCATTAGAAAGTAATCTTCCTAAATCTCCTGTTTTGTACATACGTTCTTTTGTTTTAGGATGATTAATAAAAACTTCTTGAGTTTTTTCTAAATCATTAATATACCCAGCTGCTAAACTAATACCACTTACATATAACTCACCAGTTACGCCAATTGGACATTCTTCTAATAAATCATTTAAAATATAATATGTTGTATTTGTAATAGGTTTTCCATAAGGAATACTCTTCCAATTAGTGTCAAACTCTTTAATTTCATACATAATATTCCATACAGTAGTTTCAGTAGGCCCTCCAATACTTACAAGTGTAGTTTTTGTATTTAACTCTTTTAATCCAGGTGGAATAGTAAGTGGAATCCAATCACCTCCCAGAATACATAATCTAAGAGATGATAATAGTTGTTTATTTTGGATTTGCTTTGTACTACTAAATTTAATTAACATTTCCATCATAGTTGGTACGCTATTCCATATGCTTACTCTATATTGTTTAATGAGAGCAAGCCAATGTTCTGGATCTTTTCTTTTTTCCTCTTCTGGTATTACAATACTAGCACCTGCTGTAAGTGCCCCAAATATATCAAATAATACTAAGTCATGGTATATAGGAGTGAGTGATAAAATAGCATCATTTGTATCTACCTTAAACCTATTATTAGTATAATTTATATTGTTGATAAGTGCTTTTTGAGTGACCATAACACCTTTTGGTAAACCTGTTGAACCAGATGTATAAATAATGCAAACTAAATCTTCATATTTTATAGGTAAAATTGCTTCACTTGTTTTGTAGAGGCTTTCATCGTCAATAGAGATTAAAGGTATATCTATATTTTCAAGTTTTTCTTTGATTTGAGATATTTGATTTTCTTTACTTATTACCATTTTTGTATTTGCATTTTGTAAAGCATATTGCATTCTATCTTTTGGTAGATTGCTATCTAAAGGTAAAAATATAGCTCCATTTGCAAGTGTACCCATGACAGCTACAATTTGTTGCCATCCTTTGTTCATAATAATTGCTATTGTAGGAGTTTCATTTTTGAAGTTTATATTATTTTTAATATAAGTTCCTAATTTTTGAGATTTAATATATAGGTCTTCATAAGTTAATGTTTTATTTTCACTATAAATAGCAATATTTTTTTTATTTTTTTGTGCAGTATTTGTAAATTGTTCATATAGGCCTTGTTTTGGTATTTGTTCTTCATTTGCAATAAGAGATGAACTTTTTTTCATAGGTAAAGAGTTTTGATTCCACGCTTTGTCAGAAGATGATAAGTTTTGTATTAAATCAATATAACTAGAGAATAAATTATCAATTATTTCAGGTTCGAATTTATCTATTAAAACATCCCAAAATACAAATAGTCCATCATCTTTATCATGGTATTGACAATCAACTTGTACTTGAGGTGTTTGAGTTAAGAAGTATGGAATATCTGCACTTTTGCTCCATTCATTTAAAAATTCTAATTTTTTCCCATCAAGACTCTCTTCTGGCATATTTGTAAAAACAAAAGGCATCATTGTATTTGATTGATTAGAAATTTTTGCTAATTCCCTTAATAAAGTAACTCCGGGAACCCAAGGGTTTTCCACATCTTCCCATAGTTGTTTTTGTATTTTATTAGCATATTCATTAAATGTTGTATCTTCTTTTCTTGTACAAGCAAGTAAAGTAAAACTAGCAAATTCTCCTATAACACGATTAATATCAGAGTGTAATGGTAAACGATTAAATCGTGGTATATTAAGTGTAATATCTTGTTCTTTACTATAGCGACTAAGAACCCAAGCATAAGCTGAAAGTAGGGTGGTTACTGTTGTTAAGGACTTATCACTAGCATATTTTTTTAATGATGCATATTGTTCTTTATTTATAAAATACTCCCAACGTTTAAAACGATTAGTATTAGTTTTATTCTTATTCATAGGTAATTGGGGAGCTTTGGGTAATACTTTTAATCGTTCTCTCCATTTTGTCAAGTGTTTTTGATAAAAGGCACTATTTTCTATCTCTTTTAATTGCAAAACATAATCTCTAAAGCTAATATTGATTGTAGGTAGTGTTAATTTTGGATTATGGTATAGTTCATGTAATTCGTGGAATAAAACTTGATAACTCCACCCATCAATAGTCCATCCATCAATACTAATATGTACCCTTGAATTATTATCATCAAGTTTAGTTATTCTTATTTCAGATTGAGGCCATTTTTCAAGAGATACATTTTGATGAGATAACTCATGTCGTATATCTTGTAAATATATTTCTTTTTCATTTTCATCTTTATTTTTTAAAGAGTGCTCTAGAATAGAAAATTCAGGAATTTGTTTTAATATTTGTTGCTCTCCATTTCTATCAACTATAGCATGTAACATATCATGTCTTTCAACAAGTGTTTTCCATGCATTTGTAAAATTTTCTTTATTAAAATATTTTATATCAAGTTCTAAATACATGTGGATAGCAACACCACCTTCTGCAATTTCCTCATTTCTTCCTAACCAATAAGCATGTTGCATAGAAGTTAAAGCAAAAGGTTTAAATTTATCTTGTTCATTATGTATAATTGGTCTTAATAAATTTTCTTTTATGGAATCATCTTTATGATTAATTAAACTTTTTTGAGATAATTTTAATTTTTCTTGTTGTTTTAGTAAATATTCTTTAGGCTTATCTTCATTAATCAATGAATTAAAATAATGACACTTGATATTTTTTTGTATTATGTTTTCTTCTGCTAAATTTTTAAGAACACTACCAGGCCCAACTTCAATGAAGTATCTACAACCTTTTTCATAAGCTTTTTGAATACTTGGCGCAAATTGGACAGTATTTATAATATGATCTACCCAATATTTTGCACAAGCAATATCTTCTTTAGCCACAGTAGCATTAATATTAGTAATAATTGGTATATTGGGACTTTTATAAGTAATTGTACTTGCAAATTTTTGGAACTCTTTTAGTATAGGCATCATTAAACTTGAGTGGAAGGCTTTTTGTGTATTTAATAATTGTGTTTTTATATTCTTTTCTGATAATTTTTTTTCATAATTTTTAAGATGATTTATATTCCCAGATATAACAGTTTGCCAAGGGCTATTTATAGCAGCTATATCTAAAGAATTCGGAAGAGTAGGTATGTTTTCAAATGAATCAAAAACTACCATCATATCACCATGGTTTTCTAAGCTTTGCATAAGTTTTCCCCGAACTTTTAGCAATCTTAATGCATCTTCAAGGCTAAATACTCCAGCAAGGCAAGCTGCAACATATTCTCCTACACTATGCCCTATAAAATAATCAGCATGAATATTTTTTTCTTGCCATAATTTATATAATGAATATTCAATAATAAATAAGGATAATTGAGCATATTCTGTTTCTTTTAATAACTTAGATTTATCATCAAATAAAATATATTTAAAATCTAAGTCAAATTCTTTTTGTAAAAAATTCATACAATAATCAATTGATTGTTTAAACTTTTCATTATTAGTATAAAGTGTTTTTCCCATTCCTGGATATTGGGTACCTTGACCACTAAATAAAAATATAATTTTCCCATCTTCATTATTTAATTGAGTATTAATCATTTTATTATTGTTATTGTTTTGGTATTGTTCCCATAAATATTCAACCAATAGCTCTATAGTTTGTTTTTTAAAAAATAATGTGGCTTCTGTTGTTAGTTTCAAATTCTCTTCAAGTGCTTGTCTAATATACATTGAAAGCATAGAGTTAAGACCTATTGAGAATAAGTTTTGTGTTGTTGATATTTTATTTTTTTCTAGTTTTAGTGCTTTCCTAATAATATCAATAAAATATTTCTTAAAGTGTTCTTTTGTTTCAATTTTTTGAGTACTTATTAGATGATTTGACTTAGGTAATAAATGAGTAAATAAATTAATGCTAGATAATTGTTTAAAATAAGATATAAATTTGTCCCAATTTACATCTGTTATACAAATATTATTGGTATATTCCATATAATGAGTCATTTTTGTAAAAGCATTTGTTGTTTTCATTTTAGCAACACCTAATGTATCTAATACTTTAGCATCTTGATTATCAACCATACCATCTATATCAAATCTTCCCCAGTTTATTGATAGTGCTTTTAATCCTTGTTTACTTCGATGTAAAGCTAAAGCGTCTAAAAAAGCATTACTTGCACTATAAAAAGTTAAATCTTTCATCCCAAATAGGGCTGTAACTGAAGAGAATAATAAAAAGAAATCTAAATGAAATACTTGTGAATATTTATGTAAATACCAAGCCCCTTTAGTTTTTGCAGCCATAAAATTATGAATATCTTTTTCTTTTGGACTTTTACTTAAATCTTGTTTGCTAATAACACCAGAAAGGTGGGCTATCCCTTTTAAATTAATACTTTCTTTTTTCAGATTTTCAAAAAAATCTGATACTTGAAGTTCATTACTAAGGTCTAATTTATAAATATCAATTTGTTTTCCTTGTCTTCTCCATTCTTTAATTTTATTAGCAAAATCTTTCTTATTTTTTAAGGTATCTTCTCCTCTTCTTGAAGCTAGAATAATATGATTAATTCCTAAAGAAATTAAGTAAGTTATTAATTCTATTCCTAAAGCGCCTAACCCACCCGTAATAAGATATGAGGCTTTTAAATCAAAAGAGAAAACATTTTGTGTATCTAATGTATGTGGTAATAATCTAGGTATATATACTTTTTTATCCCGAAGTACATATTGATCTTCATCGTTTTGCTGATAAAAGCACATAAACATCTTATTTATAATATCTTTTGTTATATTTTGAGGCATATCAATTATTCCACCCCAACTAGTTCCTAGCTCTATTCTTAATGAGCGAAATAATCCCCAAATTGAAGAGGCATTTATATTGGTAATATCATCTTTTTCAAAATGTTGTGATTGCTCTGTAATAATCCATATTTTAGATGAGCTATTATTTTTATTAAAATATTGTACTATAGACCATATCTTAGTTATGTTATTTTCAAGTATATCTATGTCTTCACTTATATGAATAAAATAAATATAATTTGTATCTTTATTAACAGGTGTATTTAAAAATTCATTTGTACTTTGACTTATATAATTTGATTCTTCAGAACTTTTTTCTAATAGTTTAATTATATTGTTATTTGTACTATCTGCAATTATTTGTATATTATGATTAGTTGATATGCTTTCATTTATGCTATATTCTTCCCATTGTAATTTATATGATATATTTTTATTTTCTATTAATTTATCAGAAGTTCTTATGGTAAAATCATATGGTTTTTCCCACCAGTAGATTTTACTATCAAAGGTATAACTAGGTAGCTTACAATGGGAAATTTTATTCTTACCATATAAATCTTCACAATCAATATGATTATTTGTAAAGTAGTTATTTATAATATCAATGTAGTTTTTATTAATATTGCACTTATCAGTAAGTGGTTTAAAATTAATACTGCTCCATAATAAATCTGTTTCTTTATTATGGAACCAAGATTTTAACTTAAGTTTTAAATCTTCATAGTTTTTTACTAGAACTAGTAGTTTATATTCAAAATGTTTTCTAGTAACAGTAGCACTATATGCTATATTAGCAATAGATTCCTTTGTTAAATAATCTGCCTCTAACCATGCCTTTACTAAATTTTTTAATGAAGTTAAGCTTTTTGCTGATATTGGTATTATATAAAGTTCATTTGTTAATTTATTTGCTGTTAAATCTTCTTTATTATTTTGATACTCTTGAATAATCATATGTACATTTGTTCCACTAAAGCCAAATGAACTCATAGTAGCAGTTCTTAGTTCTTTATCCTTGTTAGACCAAGGTTTTAAAGTATCAATAACTTTAATAGGAGCCTTGTCCCACTTAATATAAGGATTAGGTGTTGAAAAATTTAAATTTGGAATTAATTGCTTATTTGTTATTGAAGAGCAAACTTTCAGTATTCCTGCAACACCAGCGGCTGCTTCTAAATGTCCAATACTACTTTTAATTGAACCTAAAAATAGTGGATTATCTTTATTTCTATTTTTCCCATATACATTAATAATACTGTTTACTTCTATGGGGTCACCAAATAGTGTTCCTGTCCCATGAGTTTCAACATAGCTAACTTCATGTGAATTAATATTTGAAATTTTAAGAGTTTTTTTAAGAAGTTTTTCTTGTGCTAAACCATTTGGTGCAGTTAATCCATTACTTGATCCATCATGGTTAGTTAAAGAGCCTTTGATTACAGCAATAATATTGTCGTTGTTTGCTTCTGCATCACTTAATCTTTTTAATACAACTAATCCATAACCTTCTCCTCTTACATAGCCATCTGCACTATTATCAAAAACACTACAACGGTTACTTAAGGATAATGCTTTTATTTGACTTAGTTCAACCATAGTTTGAGGGGATATTAATAAGTTGATTCCACCAGCCAACATACAATCTGCCTCATTTAAACGTAAACTTTGGCACGCTTGATGAATTGCCATGAGTGAAGAAGAACAAGCAGTGTCTATTTGACTAACAGGACCATTTAGATTAAGATGATATGCTACTCGACCTGCACTAATTGATCTTAATGATCCTAATGTAGTATATGTACTAACTTCATCTAATTTGTGCTTATGCATTCCTATTTGGCTATAATCGTCTGTAGCAATACCTACATAGAATCCTGTTTCCTTTAATAAATCGTCATTTTTAAATTGACCTGAATCTTCTAATGCATGCCAAGCTGCTTCAAGTAATAGTCTCTGTTGTGGATCCATTGCAGTAGCTTCTTCATCTGAAATACCAAAAAATTTTGCATCAAAGTTAGCTATATTATTAAGTAATCCAGCTTTTTTTGCATAACTTTTACCAACTTGTGGTGTGTTATTATAAATATTATCTTGTAAACAACGTTCACTTGGAATATCAACAACTGCATCATAAGAAGCACTTAATTTATGCCAAAGATCATTTAAATCATTAATTTCTCCTGGTAAACGACAAGAGGTTCCTATAATAGCAATAGGTTCATATGTTTTATTCATTTTAGATTACCTTTTAAAGGGATAAGTTGATTAGTTTTTATTTCATCTATAAGATGATTTATTAAAGTATCAGGATTTGGGTAGTTCCAACATAATGTTGGATCAAGCTCATATCCAATATAACTTTCTAAATCATAAGCCATTAGTGCAGTAGTTTTTGAATCCATACCATAACTAGAAAAGTTACTAGATTTCTCAAAACTATCTATTGCAGGGATAGTTTTTTGAATCCATTCTTCTAACCAATGTATTAGTTTCTCATAAGACAATTGATTTGATGAAGATTCAATGTGAAGATTTTGTTCAGATACTTTTTCATTTAATAGTTGCTGTTCATCTAATTGTTGTGGAACCCAAGAATATAAAGGAGAAAACTCTTCATTAATAAATAAGTGCTTACATAATTTACGTTGGACTTTTCCACTTGTGGTTTTAGGAAGGTTTGCTTGATGGATGAAAACTAAAGCAAATAACTGTAATTGATACTCTTGTGAAAGTATATTTTTAACATGTGATAATAATTTTTCAAAATCAACTTTTTTTCTTTGTGTACGTTTAATTTCTTGGACTATAACTACTTTCTCTTTCCCCTGAGACATTACTGAAAATGCAGAACAACCACTTTCTACAAAAGCTTCATGAGAGTTAAAAATACTAAACTCTAAATCTTGAGGTGCATAATTTTCTCCATGAATGATTATCATATCTTTATGCCGTCCCACTATAAAAAGATTTTTGTTTTTGTCCATAAAACCCATATCTTCTGTACGTAAATAAGTTTCAGAATTATTACTATTTTGAATAGTTGCAAAAAAAGTACTTTGGCTTAATGTTTCTTTTTTCCAATATCCATTTGCTACACTTTTGCCACTAAACCATACTTCTCCAATTTTATAATCGGAGCATAACAATCTGTTTTTTGGATCTACTATTTTTATTTGATGGTTTGAAATACAATTTCCACAATCTACTACTACTTTTTTATATTGGGAGATTTCTTCTAGGTTGCTATCAATAAAGAGTTCTTTAATAACTTTGATATTTCCTTGTTTAAATTCATTTTCATCTATTGCTAATAGTTTTAGTTTTGATTTTATATCCGCAACTGAAATTGCTAAGGTAGATTCAGCCATTCCATAAGCTGTTGTCAATGATTGAGGATTAAATCCACATTGTGAAAACCTATTGCAAAAATTTACAACTGTATTTGCATGTATTGGTTCAGCAGCATTCCATGCAACTTTCCAAGAACTTAGATTTAATTGGCTTAATTGTTCATTTGTTATATTTCGTAAACAATCCTCATAGGCAAAATTTGGAGCAGCACTATTAGTTCCCTGATATTTACTAATTGCTTGTAACCAACGAAATGGATTTTGTACAAATGCAATTGGTGGCATTAAAATAAGGGTTGCACCACAAAAAGTTGCATGTATTATTTTCCCAATTAATCCCATATCATGGTAATATGGTAACCAACTAACCACAACAGACTTTTCATCACTATAAAATGCTTCTTTTAATCCTTCTTGGTGTGCTATCATATTTTGATGAGATACTTTTACTCCTTTTGGCTTATTTGTAGAACCTGAAGTGTATTGTAATAGTAATAATTGATTAGATGAAAAAACTTCCTTATCTAAAAATATATTTTCTTTAAAATTTTTCTTATTAACAATCAGCCAATTTAGTCTTTTCAATTGGATATTTTCTTTAAATTTCTTACTTAAACGACTTTCAACCGAAGTATGACTAATAATTAAACTAATTTCTGCATCTTCTACTATATGTGCTACATTATCCATTCCTTTATTTCCATTTGGAATAGGAATTGGGACTGCAATAATTCCAGCATAAACACATCCCCAAAATGCAACAATAACATCAATACTTGCATCAAAAATAAGTAGGGCGGTATCTCCTCTTTTATACTGGGTTAACAATTGAGTTGCTATTGCATGAGATTGTTGTTTTAATTGTAAATAAGTTATAGAGTCTGTTTCATCTTCTCCTCTTGCTAAAAAACGTATAGCTACTTTTTCTGGATATTTTAAAGCATAATATTCTAATACTTGTCCTAAGTTTTTCATCTTTATTACTCCCAAAATTATATTATTGTTAGAAATAAAATTATTAAATCCAAAAAATTAAAATAAATTGGTAACTTTTTGAGATTTTTTCTTTTATTGAGAATAGATTATTTTTGTTTTTTTTTACTATTCTTTGTTATTTCTTTTGATATTATATATAAATATTATAATGATTATCAATATTATTTTTATGTTGAGAGGATTTTAATTTATTGTATTTGAAATGAATTCATATATTATTCAAATAAAGAATGGTTTCCCCCATCAAATCATAAATACATAATTTCTAGAAATAAGGGATGGGAAGGATTAACAAAATATTTGATATCCTTTTTTACCACAAAATAGGAAAATATTTAGGAAAAAATTCATACAGTTACCCTAAAAGAAAGATATAAAAGATAAAGCTTTAATAATCACTATAAAGAAGAAAACTTAATTAAATGTGCAACTATAAATGAATTAAAATAGTTTAATTTAATTTGGAATTTTACTGCAAAGTTTAAGGCCGATAATTATATTTTAAACTATTAAAAGAAACTTAATTATTTTATTAATAAGAACTTGAAAAAGTAAATATTAAATATAAACTTTTTTCTGGTTTTTTTTAATTTGAATGGGGTTTACACCAAAATATTCTTTAAATATTTTACTAAAATGACTAACATTTTTATATCCAACCAATGAAGAAACTTCATTAATATTTATTTCATTA
The DNA here is from genome assembly GCF_004116465.1 of Arcobacter sp. F2176. Classification (NCBI taxonomy): domain Bacteria; kingdom Pseudomonadati; phylum Campylobacterota; class Epsilonproteobacteria; order Campylobacterales; family Arcobacteraceae; genus Arcobacter; species Arcobacter sp. F2176. The sequence continues at coordinate 27,490 of NZ_PDJV01000007.1, read as the reverse complement.
TTTAGAAGTATCTTTTTAGCTTCATTTAGTCTATATTCTTGTAAAAATCCAAAAACAGTATTGCCAAAAAGTTTCTTAAATCCTTTTTTAAGTTTAAATTCATTGATTGCAGATTGATGTGCTAACATTTTTAAAGATGGAGGATTTGAAATATTTTTTGTTAAAATTTCTTTTGCTTTATACAAGCATTCAATATCTTTTGAATTGAGTTCAAAACTCTCTTTTAAAGATAAATTTTTTATATCATTTAATGTTATATAAATTAAATCTATAATTTTTGATTCTAAATATAACTCTTGGAGTTTGCCTTCAAGGGAGAATAATGTTGGCAATTCATTTAAAATTAATTTTTGTTTTTCATTGGTTATCATCTCTTCCATGATTTTAAAGCCATCTACTTCATACAATGACTTTTGAGTTAAATCTTCTTTTAACAAATCTTGAAATATTTTATTTTCAAAAAAAATATAATGTGTACAATATTCTTTATTACTTGAATAGGTATTATAAGATTGAAAGTTTTCATTTATTTTTCCTATTGTGTAATGTTTAGGTTTGAAGATGTAGTCATTCTTTTTACTAAAATCTTGCAGTTTTATAGGGTGTATAGATTGATTAAATGTTATAAATGAAATGTCATTAGCTTCATGTTTTGATTCCATAGTAATGTTTTTCTCAAAACTAGAATTAAAGAATAAATATGAAATTCCTAATCCCATTCTATAATGATAAAAAGATGTTTTTTTAAAAATTTTGTTATTAAAGTTGGCACTCTTTTTTTGTGGAGTGTCTAAAGGATATATTTTTTCAACTTTTTCTAAATATTCTTTTCTTTGTAAAATTATTGACATAGATAACCTTTAAATTTAAATAATAACAATAATAATCATTATTATTATATGTTTATAGAATAATAACTCTTTTTAACTTAAAATGAAATTTATAATTAACCTAAAAATAAATTTCACCTAAACACATTACCAACAATATAAAACTATAATTACTATTCTTAGAATTTCAAGTAAGGTAAAAGATGAAAGACAAAATAAAAAAGTATCTTAAAGAGGGTATTATAATTGTATTGATGTTGATAATAGCTATGAATGGGATTAGTTATTATAAATCGCTTGATTTAAACAAAGATAGACTAGATATAAATACCTTCACTCTTCTTGATGGCAAAACTTATGATATACCTAAAGATAAGCCCCTACTTATTCATTTTTGGGCCTCATGGTGTCCTATTTGTAAAATAGAAGCTGCAAATATTGAAAAAATCTCTAAAAAGTATGAAGTAATAACCATAGCCGTTCAATCTGGAAGTAAAGAAGAGATACAAAAGTATTTAAAGCAGAATAATCTTACTTTTAAAGTTGTAAATGATGAAGCAGGATTATATTCTCAAAAGTTTAATATCAAAGGTTTCCCTACAACATTTATATATGACAAAGATAAAAAACTAAGATTTAGTGAAGTAGGGTACACAAGTACTGTTGGTCTTTATACAAGAATGTTATTGAGTAAATAAAATAGCAAGATTCGGATTGTAAATTTTTGTTTTAAATAATATACTTTTATTATGAATAAATTAGAAGAAAAAAGCAAATATTACGAAGACATTAAAAAAGCCATTGAATACTTTGATGAAAATTACTCTGAGCAACCAAATTTAGATGATGTTGCTAAATATATAGGAATGAGTAAACATCATTTTTCAAGAATTTTTAAAGAGTATGTGGGTGTAACTCCTATGCAGTTTTTACAAGCAACTACTTTTTCTTATGCAAAAGAGAAACTTATTCATTCTAAATCTATACTTGATACTTCTATTGATTTGGGATTATCAAGTTCTAGCAGACTACATGAACTTTTTGTTAATTTTATAGGAATAACACCAAATGAATATAAAAAAATGGGAGAAAATCTTGAAATAACTTATGGTTTTGGATTCTCAACTTTTGGTAAAACTATGCTTGCAAGTACTAAAAAAGGTATATGTTCTTTGGAATTTTATGATGATAGTTATGATGAGGTTTTAAATAGACTCAAATCATCTTGGAAGAGTGCAAATTTTATCCAAGATGATAAAAGAGTACAAGAGATATTAGACAAAATTTTTATTAATAATGAAAAAACAGATATTTTTATAAAAGGAACAAATTTCCAAATAAATGTTTGGAAAGCACTATTAAATATTCCAAAAGGAAAAGTTTTAAATTATTCAGATGTAGCAAATTTACTTGGTAAACCAAAAGCAGTAAGAGCAGTAGCAAGTGCAATTGGAGCAAATCATATAGGCTTTTTAATACCTTGCCATAGAGTCATTTCAAAAAGTGCAACAATGGCTGGATATAGATGGGGAATAAAAAGAAAAAGAGTTATCTTAGTTTATGAAGAATTAGAAGGTTAAACCTCTTTATGAAGCTCAATCTTCTATATCTTTATTAGTAAAATGTTTTCTTAGTTTGGTATTTTCTTTTCCTTCGAATTCTTTATTTTGTGCATCATTTATAATCTCTTTAGCTAAAGAATCAGTTTCTATTGCAATAGTATTTGTTTTTGCTGCGATAGAAGCATTTTGTTGTGTTTGTTGGTCAAGCTGATTTATAGCATCATTAATTTGTTTGATACCAATTTCTTGTTCTTTACTTGATATTGAAATATCATTGATTTTTTTTGTAGCATTTTCAATATTTTCTAATAATGAATTATATCCTTCAATCATATTTGCACTAATGCCTTTACCTTCATTTGTTTTAGCTGTAGCATTTTCTACTAAAGATTTTATCTCTTTTGCAGCTTCAGCACTTCTTGAGGCCAAATTTCTAACTTCTTGTGCAACAACGGCGAAACCTTTTCCAGCTTCTCCTGCTGTTGCTGCTTCTACTGCTGCATTTAGTGATAAAATATTTGTTTGGAAAGCTATTTGATCAATGATTGTAATTGATTCATTTATCAATGTAACTTGATTTGTAATTTCTTCCATTGCTTTGGCTGTATTTGAGGCTTGAGATTGACCTAATTTTGCAGAATCAGTTAAATTATTAGCAAAACTGTTCATTTCTACAATATTCTGAGCATTGCTTATAATTGTGCTTGTTATCTCTTCTAAAGCAGCAGCCGTCTCTTCTAAAGAGGCAGCAGCTGATGTAGATGAATTATTTAATGTGTGAACATTAGATATTAAAGTATTTGAAGAATCTCCTAATGTTAAACCAATTTCTAAAGATTTTTTAAGAAGTTCAGAGATACTACCTCCTAAGCTATTTACTCCCCTAGCAAGTTTTTCTAGATGAGCCTTTTTCTTATCTATTGAAATTTTTGTTTTATAGTTAGAGTTAGAATAATCAGACATTACTTCCAAAATATCATCAATATTTTTCTCCAAATTTATACTCATATTATTCATTATTGAAGTAAGTTCATTTAATGCTGGGTTTGATGATTTCTGATTAATTTTTGGAGTAAAATCTCCTTCTTCATAACTTTTTAATGTATTTATCGAATTATTAATAAGTTGCCTATCTTCCTCAATTTCTTCTTCAATTAGTTTGATTTGACTATTTACAACTTCTGCCATTTCACCAATTTCATCTTTTGAATCAACTTTTAAAGGAATAACTGAATCTGCTTCTCTACTTAAGTATTTAAAAAAGTTAAATAACCCATCTTTGAAAGTTTCAATGTTTTTTATAATAGATTTTATAGTTATCATAGATAAAAATGCAATTATGATTAAAAAAACAACACCAATTATAATTAAGAGTTTTTCTAAAGCTTTTATTTTTGATTTTACTTCAGTACTTACATAAGTAGATAATTTCTCCAATATGAGATCTGTTTGATGAATTGTTTTTCTCATTTCACCTTTGATTCCTTCTTTACTATTTAATCCTATTAATTCTTCTGCTTTAACTAGAGCTAAAAAATCATTTTTGTAATTTTTTAAATCAGCAGAAATATTTTCAGTAATAAAATCTTTAGTAAGTAATTTATCAATCTTTTCTTTAAAGTTATTAACATATTTTAAATTATGTCTAAGCATAAAATCTTTTTCTTGTTTTCTTAAATCATATATGATAGATAAAAGCTCATAATTATTAGCTTTTTTAGCACTTTCTTGTACATTGTGAACACTAGTACGCAAGCTTCCATATAAACCTATCTTTTCATTCAGTCCAATTTCAACTTGTGCTTTTACAAAGCTTGAAAACTTTTCTTGGTAGTCAATTATGACTTTTTTAAAATCTTTCACATAATTTATATCAAAATTATCTTCAAATAGATTATTCTCTAATGTCATAATGTGTGAATTTATTGTAGTTATATTTTTATTAAATTTATCTACATAACTTATTTCTTTACGAATAATAAAGTCTTTTTCATCTCTTCTAAGCATGAGCATATCAGATTTTAATACTTCAATCATGATTTTATTTTCATCTAGTTTTTCTATTTTTATAGATGCAAAATAAAAAAATACAACAAAAAAAACTAATCCAATTATACTAATTAGAGTAGAAATTATAAGTTTCATTTTTATACTTATTTTACTAAACATTTATATCCTTCTCTATATTAATGTTAAATTAATACAATCTGAATTTTACTTTAAATAACTTATAATTAAATTTAATAAAAAGATTAGATAAATGAAGAAAAATAAAAATTAGGTATATAGATAAAGAAAATCCAGTTAATAAGTTACTAACTGGATAAGTTCAATTTTAAGTTTAAATATTATTATTTTGAAGCTTTTTTAGCTTTTTTATCTGCTCTTTTTTCTTTTAATGATTTTGTAGGTTCTGTTTTAACAGACTTTTGTACATCTTTACCTTTTGCCATTGTATTTCCTTTCTGTAAGTTTATTAGTTCAGTATATCCTAAATATAATAATAAAGGCATAGTAAAAATTTTGATGAAATAAGAAATTAATTCTTAAATTTATATTAAAATAAAAATAAAGTATATTATTTTTATAATTATTTAGGTAAAATTCTTTATGAAACATTTAAGAGGTTATAAAAAACGATACTTTTCCTTAGCAATTATTGCGATGTATTCGACTTTATTTAAGTTATGTACTATAGATAATAATAGACAATACCATCTTAAAGCTATAAAATTTCAAGAATATAAAACTTCACCTCCCTTACTAACTTTAAATTACTAATCAAAACAATCATTTCATATAGTTAAATCTATATATTTACAAATATTTATATTACAAGGACAAATTATGCATATAGAATCAGGTGTAGTGCAAGGTGCAAAAATCTTATTGAGTTATGGAACAGCTGCTGTTTCATTTGGAATTGCTATCAAAATGGCATTAAATAGTATAAAAAATAGTGGGATAATTCCATTTATTGTTAAAACTATAATTTCTACAATTTTAGTTTTTATGTTCTTTGAGGTACTTCCCCATCATCCAGTAGGTGTTTCAGAAGTTCATCTAATCTTAGGTTCAACTCTATTTTTGATATTTGGTGCTAGTTCAGCTGCTTTTGGTTTGGCTTTAGGTCTTTTGATTCAAGGAGTATTTTTCGCACCATTTGACTTACCACAATACGGTATGAATGTAACAACTATTCTTATGCCTTTATTTGCAATGGGTTATTTAGCAAAAAGAGTTATTCCTCAAAATATTGCATACAAAGATATTGCTTATAAAGATACTTTAAAATTATCACTTGCCTACCAAGGTGGAATTGTAACTTGGGTTGCTTTTTGGGCACTTTACGGGCAAGGCTTTGGAATAGAAAATTTAAGCGCTGTTGCTACTTTTGGAATCTCATATATGAGTGTTGTAATCTTAGAACCACTTATTGATTTAGCTGTACTTGCAGGTGCAAAAACACTTGGAAAATTAGAAAACAGTTCTTTTGTAGAAAAAAGACTTTATAAAGCAGTTGCACTGAAAAATGAAGAGATATAGACACTACAAAAAAGATAAAACAATAATTTTATCATGCTTTGGTTCTATAATTGAACAGCAAAAATATTTAGACCTAAAAAAGAGTATTGAAGAACAATTTGAAGGAATTGATGTCTTTATAGCTATTAGCTCTAGAATGGTTTTAAAAGGTTTGATTAAACATGGATTTGAGTATAAAAATTTAGCTCAAACAATAGCAGATGTTGATATGCAGGGATATAAGAATATTATAGTAGCTTCTATAAACCTTTTTCCAGCTTGTGAACATGAGCTTTTAAAGAAAACTGTTGAGGGATTTAGACATTTTTCATTTTCAAATATTAGATTATCAAATGCAATTTTTACAAGAACAAAAGATACAACACTTTTTTTAAAAGAACTTGATGAAAGAGTTTCGAAAAAAAATACAGCAAATCTTTATGTGATACATGGAACTCCAAAGTTAGAACTAGGAGGACTAGAATCAGTTTCTTATACTGCTAGATACTTAGAACAAAAAAGAAAAGGAAACTATGCTTGCTCACTAGAAGGTGCCTTTCCTTTTTTTGCCATTAAAGATGAACTTATAAAAAGAATAAAAAAAGACGGTTTTAAAAAAGTTCAAATAGTACCTATGCTTTTAGTAAGTGGAAATCATTATATAAAAGATATGGCTGAAATAAGTGAAGAGTTAGGTGAACATTTTAAAACAAAAATTGCAAAAAGTCTAAGTGAAGATGAAAAGTTTAATCTTTTACAAATGCCTACAATAAAAGAGATTATTGTTAATAATATAAAAGAAGAGATAATAAAACTTGGACACTAAAACAAAATTATATATGGTTTCACTAGGTCCTGCAAATTGGGAACTTGTGACCATACAAGCCTTAAAGGCACTTCAAACATGCGGTGCTATTTGTATCCCTACTAAAAGTAAGGATCATAGCTTTACAAGGTCAATCACATATAAAATCATAAAAGATTTGATGGATGAATATGGTTTTTCAAAACCTATTATTCCAGTATATGCACCTATGCATTTTAAGAAAAAAGATTGGCAATATCAAGTTGATATCTTAGAAGATGCAATAAAAGAGCAAGGAAGTGTATCTTTTGTGACACTAGGAGATGCAGCTGTATATAGTACAGTATATTATTTACTTGATATGATTAAAAAACAAAATAAAAAACTATATAAAAGAAGTGAAGTAATTGCAGGAATCACATCTTTTTCTTATGCCTCTTCAAGGGTAAAAAAGCCCTTGTGTTTAGGTGATAATAGATTTGAGATTATTCCCTTAGTTGGTAAAGATGTTCCTAGTACAAAAGTATATATGAGGCCAAAAGTTGGACTTAATACAAAGCATATGCAAGAAGATGGGACAATGTATACTTTTCAAAATCTAAATTTTGCAGGGGAACATATTCAAAAAGGAAAAATTCAAAAAGTAGAAAAATACATGACACTTTTTATAGATTTTTTAAAAACAAAAAAAGGTAAAAAATAATGGAGTTTTTACAAGAAGAACCCCCTGTAAATATTGGAGCAGATATTTCTGTAAAGTCATTTGAGATGATAACAAAAGAACTTCAAGACTACGAAAAAGCAAAAGAGTTTGATACAAATCAAATGGAAGTTATAACTAGACTTATTCATACAACTACTTGTTTTGAAGAGGTTTTAGAAAATATCTTTTTTACTAAAGATGCAATTGTTAGAATACAAGAACTACTTAAAAAACAAGCAAAAATAATAGTTGATGTAAATATGATAAAAGTAGGGCTTAGTGATTTTTATTTAAAACAATACTCCAACGAAGTAATTTGTTATATAAAAGAGCCTTTTACCTATGCAATGGCAGAAAAAAATAAAACAACAAGAAGTTATGCAGCAGTAGTAGAAGCAATAAAAAAACACAAAAATGAGCCTATGATTCTTGCATGCGGAAATGCTCCTACTTTTATATATGCAGCGATAAATACTCTTCTTGATGAAAAAATTGACCTTAAAAATGTAGCATTTTTACTTTTTCCAGTTGGTTTTGTAAATGTTGTAGAATCAAAAAATTATGGAAAAAGATTTTGTGAATATTTTGATGTGCCAGCAGTTATTATGGAAGGTAGATTTGGAAGTTCAACTATGACAGTTGCCACTTTACATGCCACATATAAGCTAATCAAAGATTTTGACGGAAAAGACAAATACAATGGAAAATAAAATCTATAATAATATGGGAAGTGAAGTTGCTGTCGGTTTTATTTGTAAGCCTAAAAAACTAGATCCAAATAAACCCATAATGCATTTTAAAACTCAGCTTTTTATCTGTGATGGGGAAAGATGTTCAAAAACACAAAAAGGTAATGACTTAGCTGGAAAGCTAAGAGATATTATAAAAGAGTTAGATCTTCATAAAGGTAAAAATCGTATAAAAATATCTAGAACCAATTGCTTTGGGGCTTGTAGATTTAGACAAGTTGCAGTTACTTTTGAAAATACTAAAGTAAATGGAAATTTGGTCAATAATAATATTTGGTTAAAAAATATTCATAAATATGATGAATCTAAATGGAAAGAGTTATTTTTAACTTTAAGTACAAATAAAGAGCTTAGTGAAGATTTATATGCTCAAGTTCCTATGAGTGAAATAGATGAGTAATGGGTGAAAAAGAATTAAGAAAAGGCTTAACAACTGGTGCTCATGCATTTTTACTTTTTTGTTCTGCCTTAACTGATTTTCTTGAAACTAAAAGACTATCTATTTGTAAAATAAATAAGATGGATAATGATGACCTTGATGTGACAAAAGGGTGTGAGATAGTTGTATCAATTAGTGATAATTTAGAAGATTTAGAACTAAATAATATCACACACAATCCTTTTATTTATGAATCTAATACAAATATATTAGCTATTTATGGAGGAAGTGGTGTTGGAATTGTTACAAAAAAAGGTTTAAAAATTTCTCCTTCTTTTCCAGCAATAAATCCAGTTCCAAGGGATGCTATATTTAAGGCATTTGAAGAGCTAAGTTTTCAATATCAGAACTTAGATTTGAAGTGTACAGTTTCTGTGACAAATGGTGAAGAGATATCAAAAAGAACTGCTAACTCAAAAGTTGGAGTCATAGGTGGTATTTCAATTTTAGGAACAAGAGGGATTGTAAAGCCAGTTTCTAGTTCTGCTTATATTGATTCGGTAAAAACAGAAATAGAGTTTGCTGTAAAAAATGGATATGAAACTCTGTATTTCACCTTGGGTAATTCAGCCTTAGAAGTAGCAAAAAAATATTCAAATGAAGAAGCTATTATAGAAATAGGTAATTTTGTATTTGATTCTATTGAAATAGCAGTAAAAGAAGGTGCAAAAGAAGTTATTTTTTTATGTGGAATTGGAAAGATGGCAAAGGTTTATCAAGGTTTTAAAAATACTCACAATCGTTTTGGAGTGATAGATTTTGAACTACTTCAAAAAGATATAGAAGAAGAACTAGGTTTTAAAGTGGATATTCAAGCAACTTTGACAGTAAAAGGAATATCTCAAGAGCTTGAAAGACATGGACTGTTAGAAGAGTTTTATAAAATGATAACAAAAAAAGCAAATGAGCAAATAAAGATTTGGCATAAAAATTCAAATGTAAAAGCCATAATATTAGAACAAAAGGATGTCTTAGGATGGTAACAATTATTGGTAATGGAATGGGTAAATATGATTTTTCTAATCTCAATATTGACATAACAAAATACGACAAAATACTATGCGATGTAAACTTTAAAGAAGAACAAAACAATATTTTAAAACTAAAATTTAAAGAGATAAAAGAGTACATAGTAAGTAACTATGAAAAAGAAAACATCCTTTATGTAGTTACAGGAAGTCCTTTATTTTTTAGTGCTGGAATAATCATAGCAAATGCTTTACCAAAAGAAAAAGTAAAAATCATAAATAATACTTCAAGTAAAGATTATATGATGGAAAAGCTCTTTATTAGTGAGGCAAATATTGATACTGTTTCTTTACATGGCAGAGAGCATTTTGATTTATCAAGATTTTTGACAAACAGTTACACCTTTGTACTTTGTGATAAAGATTCAATTGAAAAAATAACTCAGGCTGTTAAGTTTTTAAACAAAGAGGATATTACTGTAAGTATAGGATATAAACTTGGATATGAAGATGAGATTATAAAACAAATAGATATTTTCTCAAAGGAGTGTGAATCTTTTGATTTATCAAAGCCTTATGTACTAATTATCAAAAGAAACTTTGCACTAAAAAATCAAGTAAGTGAAGATGCAGAATTTGATACTCAAAGAGGAATGATAACTAAAAAATACAAACGACACTTAAGCTTGCAAAATCTTGACTTGAAACCAAACTTGCTTTTATGGGATATAGGTGCTGGAAGCGGAAGTTGTGGCATAGAAGCTTATACAAGATATAAAACAAGAACACTCTTTTTTGAAAAAAATGAAGAGAGAATAGAGAATATCAAAACAAATCTAACAAATCATAAGGTAATAGCTTGTGAACTTTTTGTAGGTGAAGCCCAAGATAAATTTGAGAGTTTAGAAGAAAATCCACAAAGAATATTTGTAGGTGGTGGAGGTGAAGAAGTTATAAAAAGGCTTCCTTATCTTTATGAAAGACTTGAAGAAGCTGGAATCATGCTAATAAATGCCATTACATTAAAACACCTTTCTCTGATGAATACAGTTTTAAATGAAGTAAATATAGATTATGAAATCCACTCAATAAGTCTTACAACATATAAGGGAAAACTTGACCTAGTGGAACCTGAAAGACAACTTTTCCAAATAAAGATTATAAAAGAGGAAAGCAAATGATATATTTCATAGGTGCAGGTCCTGGTGACCCTGAACTTATAACTGTAAAGGCTATGAATATCTTAAAAAAAGCAGATGCAGTTTTATATACAGGCTCACTTGTTCCAAAAGAAGTACTCTCTTGGTGTAAAGATGATGCCTTAATAGTTGATTCTCAAGGTATGAAGTATCCTGAAATCTTTGAGTTTTTATCTAAACACAAAGATAAAATAGTGGCAAGAGTTCATACAGGTGATCCATCTATTTATTCAACTATTGCAAAACAAATCGAATACTTAAATGAGCAAAATATAAAATACAGTGTAATACCAGGAATTACAGCTGCTTTTGGTGCAGCTGCTAGTTTAGGCATAGAATATACTATTCCCGGAGTCTCTCAAACAATTATATTAACAAGAGTAGAAGGTAAAACACCAAATCCTGAGAAACTAGAAAATATACTAGCTTGTAAAAACTCATCTTTGGCTTTTTATTTATCAATCTTACTTTTAAATAAGTTAAAAAAGAAGGCTTTAGAGTTAGATTATAGTCCTGATACACCTTGTTGGGTTGTGGAAAAAGCTACATGGAAAGAAGAGAAGATATACAAAGGAACAATTTCAGATATTCAAAATAAAGTATCACATATAAAAGGTGTAGCTCTTATACTTTTTGGAGAGTATTTAAATCAAAAAGAGACAGAAGAATCACATCTTTATGTAAAGCCTCTAATAAAAGAGTTAGGGATAAATAAATGTTAAAAATAGCAATAATCTCTATAAATCAACCAAGTCTAAATAGTGCAATAAAATTAAATAGCTATTTAGATGACTACGAAGTTGATATATATGGAAAAAAAGATTTACAATCTGATTTTGACAAACTTATTTGTTATGAAAAGATTGATTCTGTTTTAGAAAATGGCTGGAAAAAATATGATGCTATTATTTGCATACTTGCCATGGGAATAGTTGTAAGGAAGATTGCACCACTTCTTGAAAGTAAAGCAACAGATCCAGCAGTTTTAGTTATGAGTATGGATTTGTCAAAGGTTATACCTTTACTTAGTGGACATATTGGTGGAGCAAATGAGTTAAGTGATGTAATTGCAAAGAAAATAGATGGTTGTATAAATTTTATATCAACTGCAACGGACCAAGTAAAGGTATTTGCATTTGATATATTTGCCAAAAGAAATGGCATGAAAATAGAGAATTTAAATAAGTTAGCAAATATCTCAAATAGACTAATAAACAAACAAAAAGTAAAGATATTTACCTATAAAAATATTTTTGAAGCTATTGATGATAAAAATAATTTGCACTTAATTAGTGTTGATGAAATTGATGAAAATACAGTAATCATAAATCCTTTAAAATCAAGTGATAAGTTACAGTTAAAACCAAAAATATATTTAGGTATGGGATGTAATAGAAATACAAGTTTTGAAGATATAGAAAAAGCTTTTTTATACTTTTTAGATAAATATAATTTAGATTTAGAACAAATAGAAAATATAGCTTCCTTTGAAGCAAAAAATGATGAAGTAGGGCTTTTAACTTTTGCAAAGAAATATAACTTTGATATTAAGTTCTTTGATGAAAAACAAATAAATGCTTTAGAGGGTGAGTTTAGTCCTTCACAAGCTAAAAAGTTCTTTGGGCTAAAAGGTGTAGCAGAGCCATCAAGTGTGTTGGTATCCAAATACAAAGAGTTGATAATACCTAAAGAGGTATATGAAAAGAAAATAACAATTGCAGGGGCAGTTTAGTGAATAGATTATATATAGTAAGTAGTGGAGCAGGGGGAGTTCATTATATAACTCCAGAGGCTAGAAGAGCAATAGCTGAGTGTGAGGTAGTAGTATCTTATACTAAATATGCAAGGGAACTTAAAAGTATACTAGAAGATAAAGAGGTTTATACTTCAGGTATGACCCATGAGATTGAAAGATGTACACAAGCAATAGAATATGCAAAGCAAGGTAAAACTACTTGTATAATCTCAAATGGAGATGCCAATGTATTTGGTATGGCAACATTAATAGTTGAATTAATAGATGAAAAGAATCTATGGGATAGTATCGAGCTTATTTCTCTTCCTGGCGTGACTTCATTTTTAGCAGCAGCTTCAAAGGTTGGAGCTCCTGTGTCTCAAGATTTTGCGATAATTTCTTTATCTGATAGATTAACAGATATAAATTTAATAGATAAGAGAGTTAAGTCTGCTTTAGAGTGTGATTTTGTTATGGGAATATACAATCCAAAATCGAAAAAAAGAATTCTACCATATCAAAACTTTCTTGCTAGACTTGATGAGGTCGAGGAGCGAATAGCAATCATTGCTCAAAATGTAGGAAGAGATGAAAAGGAAAACATAACTATCACTACTACAACTGAGTTAATAAAAGAAAATATTAATCATGAAAAAGTAGGCATGAACACAATAATTATAATTTGCAACTCAAATACAAAACTTACAAAAAATGGTTTAGTTCTTACTCCAAGAGGCTATTTAAATAAGTATGAGACAAGTGGAGAGTTAAAATAAGTAATATTTAGAAAAGTTTTTATTTTAAGTTTTTAAGTATTGTTTAAAATCTTATATTATACTATACTTCTATTACTTACCTAAAGTAATGTAATAGAATATAAGGAAGGTATAATGAAAAAAACATTGGTTATATTAGCTCATCCTAATATGAAAGAATCAAGACTAAATAAAGAGATGATTAATAGTATAAAAGATGAGCCTTTTGTAACTATTAATGATTTGTATTCAAAGTATAAATCCTTTGATGATATTGATGTAAAAGAAGAACAAAAACTTCTTTTAGAACATGATAGGATTGTATTTCAGTTTCCCCTTTATTGGTTTAGTTCTCCTGGCTTATTAAAAGATTGGCAAGATAAAGTTTTGGAATATGGTTTTGCATATGGAAGTGATGGTTATAAACTTGCAAACAAAGAGTTTAAAATAGCAATTACAATTGGCTCACCAGAATATGCATATCAATCAGGAGCATATATACAAGCAAGTATTAATGAGATATTAAAACCTTTTGAGATAACTGCAAAGTTTATTCATCTGACTTTTACCTCTACATTTACAGTTCATCGTGCTTTAAAAATAACAGATGAAGAGCTCAAAGAAAAAGCTTTAGAGTACAGAGATATTTTGTCGAAACAAGATTGGTCTACTTCATTATTTAAATATTTGGCTGAGGCTAATTAAGGACTTACTATGTAAGTCCTTAGAATAGATTTTTAGTGTTTTTTTACTTCTATTGATTGTTTTTTCATTCTATATAATTCATAAGCTTCATTTTCAAATTCATCATAATCTAAAATCTCAAATTCATCACTAAAAAAACTTTTTAATTCACCTTTTTGTAATAAAAAATCAGGATTTGATGGTGGTTTTTCATTTATCTCATCATGCATATAAGTCTCAATAAATAGTATACCATCAGTTTTGAGTGCAGAGGCTAATTTGGGTATTAGTTTTCTATCAAGAAAGTTTGTCATGATGATAAGGTCATAGGCATTTTTAGATACTTCATATTCATCTAAATCAACTAGTTTACAAGTAATATTACTAAAGCCCTTTTTATCAAGTTCATCTAGGGCAACTTGAGAAATATCTATTGATTCAACATCAAAACCCTTTGATGCAAGATAAATAGAATTTCTACCAGCTCCACTAGCCACATCAAGAGCTTTTTTGCCTTTTACTTTTGTAAGTAAGTGTATTAGTTTTTTACTAGGCTCTCTTTTTTCAAGTAGTGAGGGCGTATTTTGATATTTTTTATCCCATTTTAATTTGTCATTTAGTGCCATTTCTTCTCTTTTTAATATTTTTTACAAAATATTATACTCTTTTAAACTCTTCAATTAACTTCAACGTTTCCAAATCTTTTGGTGTTCCTCGTTCTTTTAAATGGCTTGTTACTCTTTCATATCTCTCTTTTGTAAAGGCTTGTCCTAATTTAAATTTTGCCTTTGTTTGCTCAGGTATAAGTTTATATATACAAGTTGCAGTGATGATTTTTTCATACATAGAATCATGTAGTGGTGTATAGTTTCCCTCTTTTTGATATTTTTTCATCAAGGCTTCTAGGGCTTGGGCTTTTTCATTATAATCTTCTACAAACTCAATTTTACCGTCGATAATTATAGATTTAAAAAGGTGTGTTGCTGGTGCTGCATTTCCTGTATCTGTACTAAAATAAGATGGAAGTAGAGAATAAGCTTCTACTACTGAAAAACTTGCATTTGCATTTTTATTTATATAATCTATTTTTTTACCCTTTTTTGCCCCATGAAAAAATATTTCATTGTTATATTCTACGAAATTAATAGGAAGAGAGTAGGGCTTATCATCTATACATAAAGCAAGAGTTCCATACTCTGCCTTATCTAAAACTTCTTTTATCATTTTTTTATCTGTTATTTCTACAATTTTTTGCATTTTTTTACCTTAACTTTTTATCCAATCAAATTGCATCTGTTTTGCAGTTTGATTAGCTAAGTCTAGATTTTTTATTTTTGAAACAAGGTGTAAACTCATATCAATACCTGCTGAAATTCCAGCACTTGTGAGTATATTTTCTTCATCTACCCATCTTACATTTTCAACTACATTTAGATTTGGATAATCATTTCTTAAATCAGGAATATCTTCCCAATGTGTTGTTACTGTGTGATTTGTAATAATTTTTGCCTCGGCTAATAAAAAAGCACCTGTACAAACAGAGGCTACTATTTTTGTATTTTTTGATTGCTCTTTTATCCACTTTATTACAGTTGTTTTTTTTACCTCTTCTGTATGCACTCCACCAACTACAATTAGGACATCAGTTTGAGGTACATTTTCAAAATTATAGTGTGAGTTGATTTTATAATTACCTCGTGCTGTAATAGTAGGCTCTTTTTCACTTATCAAAAAAACATTAAATTTTTCCTTCTCATCTAAAAATCTAGAAGCCACAGAAAATACTTCAAAAGGTCCAGAAAAATCTAAAACTTCGGCATTATCATAAATATAAATACCTATGTTCACTTTAATCTCCTTTATCCTACAGTCAATTTTATATCTTGAAAAGTTGCATTAGTGCCACAATCACTTATTTCATTTGAGGTGAGTCTATTTACTTGCTTATTACCTGCATAGATTAATATAGAATTTGAATAAATTCTTTCATCATTTTTCACTTTGATTTGTATAGAATCAATCTTAGATGATATTGTTACTAATTGATTATCAGCAAATCCCTTACTTGGATGAACATAAGCATAATCATCATATTTAAATTGTGAGTTCAAATTATCTGTATTTTTAGAGGTGATAAGATAAAATTCATCATCTTTTAAATCTAATAGTTCTACATTTTTTGTATCATGGTTGATAAAGTTTATATCTGGTTTGTCGTTAATTTTAGTCTTAAAACAATCAAGATATTCATCTTCACTAAGAAGTCCATCAAAACCAAACTCTTTGAACAAATATGAAGTAAGATCATATTCACTTATAGCATAATCATTCTCTTCACATACTTCACAGAATGTAACTTCATCATGTCCATAACTTGCTCTCACATCTTTTTTTTGTAAAAAAGTCTTTGCAGGGATGATGATATCTGCGTATTTTGAAGTTTCGTTTGCAGTTGTACCCATAAATATTACAAAGGTATTTTTCAAAGACTCTATAAGATATTGAGTGTTTGGTGCAGATATTACAGGGTTTGCAGCTTGTATAAATACTACATCATAATCATCAAATTTAATATCAGCATAAGTACAGGTTTTAGTAGGTTTTACAGAGATTTTATTTTCAAAAGGATATGTACCACTTCCTAAATACCAAACCCCTCTGTTTTTACCATCAAAAAGATTTAGTTTATTAAAAACTTTATCCATCTCATGGATTATAATTGCACCCTCTTTATATTTTTGAGCTCCAATTCCAATCATTGCTGATACTTTGTTTTTAGTTAATAGTTCTATTGTTTTATTAAATTGTTCTTGTGTGATATTGAGTTTATTTAAATCATCTATATCAATATCTTCATTGTCTAAAGCTTTTTGTAATAATTTTGCCAAAAGATAATCTCCTTTGGGAGGTATTTGTAAAAAAACTTCAGATTTTTTAGCTATTGGTGTTTTTACTGGGTCAATAGTGATAAATATTTTGTCTTTAACAAGTTTATAAATATGAGCTGATGTTTGTGTAAAGTTTCTTCCCCAAACTAAAATCACTTCACTTGCTTGAAGATCTTCAATATTTGGGTTTATACTATATTTTCTACCCATTTCTATACCAGCTTCACCTCCAGCACAGCAAATATCACCAACTGCAAAGGTAGCACCAATTTTTTCAAAAAACTTCATTGGTACTTTTTGCATAACACCCATATTCCCAGTGCCTTTGTAGTATAAAATCTTTTGATTAGGTTCTTTCAATTTATTTGCAACTTTTTTTAGTGTTTCATTTAAATTTTTATCGATAATATTTTTTTCTTGTATAAGATATGCAAAGTTTTTACAAAGTTTTTTGTTTGTGATATAGTCATCACTTGGTTTACAGGTACCATCTTTATATACAACTTTACAAGCATCAAAACAATCCATTGGACATGCTGTTAATTTCATATTCAACCTTTTATTTTATTTGTGATAATATATCATTTATCTGTACTTGAGACAAGTGCCAAAATATTTACAAAATAGGAGGACAGTTTTGTATTTTATTGATAAAAATAGTAAAACACCTTTACATATTCAGTTATATGAAGAGATAAAAAAAGAAGTAATCCATAATCTAAAAGTTGGCGATAAACTTCAATCCATAAGAAAAGTTGCCATAATATATAACTTAAGTAAAACTAGTGTTGAAAGTGCATATTCTCAACTTGTAGCAGAAGGTTATATTGATAGTTATCCAAAAAGTGGATACTTCGTAAGTGATACAAATTATAAAAATTTTAATGATGATAGTATTATTTCTATTGAAAATGAACAAAAAGCTGATAATTTTATTTATAATTTTTATCCAGCAAGATTGGAAAAGGACTCTTTCCCTCTTAAATTATGGAAAAGAATTTTCAATAAAGCCATAGATGAGAGACTTGATTTTGGGGGATATTCTGATGGACAAGGAGAATATGGCTTAAGAGATGAGATTGCTAAATATTTAATAGAATCTAGAGGTGTAAAGTGTAATGCTAGCCAGGTTATTGTTTGTAATGGATTTGATGATTCCTTAGGATTAATAATTAGACTTATAAATAAAAAATATGATACTTTAGCAATAGAACACCCTGGTTATCATATAGCTAGAAAAGTTTTTGAATCAAGTGAGTATAAAATAAAAAAAATACCAGTTGATAAAAATGGGATTGATTTAAAAGAACTAGAAAAGTCAAAAGCAAAATTAGTTTATATTACTCCGTCTCATCAATATCCTACGGGAGTTGCTATGCCCATATCAAATAGATTGAGGCTTTTAGATTGGGCAGAAAAAAATGAAGCATTAATTATTGAAGATGATTATGATAGTGAATTAACATATGAAACTAGACCCATACCTGCTTTACAAGGTTTAGATAGTTTTGATAGGGTTGTTTATGTAGGAACATTTTCTAAGTCTCTTTCTCCTGCTATTAGAGTTAGTTATTTAGTTATTCCAAGATTTTTATTAAAAGAGTTTAATGATACTTTTGAATCAAGAGTAAGCCTATTTACACAAAAAACTTTGGAAAAATTTATGAGTGAAGGTCATTGGGAACGTCATTTACGGAAAATAAGAACACTCAATAAAAAGAAACATTATCTCATGAAAAAAGTACTTGAAGAAAAATTAGGCACAACTGTGAAAATAGTAAATCAAGGTGGAGGTTTAGCTATACATATTAGTCCAAAAGTTTCTTTTGATTGGGATAAATTAGAAAAATTAGCAATAAAAAATAAAATAAAACTTCATTATGCAAAAGAGAGAGCAGGAGGAGAATGGCAAGCCTTAATGATGGGATTTGGTGGATTTAAAGAAGAAGAGATACAAGAAGCAGTAAGTGCTTTTTCTAAGATTTGGTATGAGTGTATCTTATGAGTTATTTTTTAAAATTTTAAAATACTCTTCTCTAGGTATCTCTTTTGCTCCCAAGCTAGCAAGATGCTCATTATAAACTTGACAATCTATTATTTTGATGCCATTTTGTTTTGCTTGGTTGCATAGGTGATAAAAGGCTACTTTTGAAGCATCTTTTTCTAGGGAAAACATACTCTCTCCACAAAAGACATCTCCTATAAGTAATCCATAAAGTCCACCTACAAGTTTATCATCTAAATAACACTCTATGGAAAAGGCATATTCAAGATGAAAAAGATTTGTATAAGCTTGGATAAATTCATGGCTTATCCAAGTGCTATCTTCATGTTTTCTTTTTATATTGGCACATGATTTTATAACATCTTCAAATCGTTCGTTTGATTTTATTACAAAGCCTTTGTTTTTTATCACTCTTTTTAGACTTTTTGTTAGTCTAAACTCTTCAGGATACAAAACCATTCTTTTTTTGGGGCTAAACCAATGTATGTAATTGTATTCATCAATAAACCAAGGGAAAATTCCATTTTGATAAGCATTGACTATTCTTTGAGGATGAAAATCACCACCAATTGCTACTAAGTCATCTTTCATCATATTTAGTGTCGGAAAATCAAAGTTATTATCATCGAGAAGGTAAATTTTTTCTTTATCATCTAATAGTTTCATAAGCAAAATGTTATCTCAATTTCACTAAAAATTATCATCAAATGTAATAGATTTGGATATAATTGCAAAAAAAGGAAAAAATTGAAAAAAACTTTTAAACTACAAATAGAAAATAAAAAAACTGAACGAGTAGTAGAATCAATAAAAAATGAGATTAGAAAATATATAAAAAGAGAACAAAGAAAAGCTTTACCAGCAGATAAAAACTATTGGTTTTTTGATTGTAAATTCGCAAAAGCTGATGAAACACCAGTTGAAATCCCACTTTCTCATGTTATAAAATCTATTGATTTAGCAGCAGCGGATAATTGCGAGACTTTTTATTTAGAGATTATTGCAAGAGCAGAATTTAGAAAAGAAAAACAAAGAGTTCAATCTTTAGACGAAACTACTTCTGAAGAATCAGAAACAAGTGAAGAGATAAACGAAGAGGATATTTAATCATCCTCTTTTCAAAATTATCTCTCCTAAGTTTCTAGATATAGTATTTGCTACAACATTACATTTTACTTTAAATAAAAAAAAGATTTTATTATCTTTGTATGATTCTAAACACTCAAAATTACCCATACCTTTTGATAGTATTAGCGGTGTTTTATCAAATAGTTCCATGAACTCTTTTGAGGCTCTACTTTTATCTAATCCTGGAGTGTCTACACCTGAACTAATAACTTGGCAATATTTATCGATACCACTTTGTAAAGCTTCTTTTGTGGTGATATCATTTATTATGGCTTTTCCTCTTGTGGCATAGTGTATTTTAATATTTGGATATAAACTTACTATTATTTTAACCAATACTTTATCAAATACATTCTCACCTGCATTGTCTGCTAATATTATCAATGAGCCAGTTTCCTCTAACTTCTCTTTAAATATCTCATAATCATTTATTGAAAAGTTTGTTTGAAAGATAGAGTTTATCTCATCATCCAAACTAAACTCTTTTGTTGTTGCAAAATCAATTACATTGCCAGCAACTGCTGCTTTTATTGCTGTAAAAAGTTTATCCTCACTTGACGAGATTTTATCTTCTATTAGAGGTAAGTATGTAGTGGCTTTTTTGATAGATTCTTGTTTTAAAGTTTCTAATGGATCTTTTAAATTTGTTTTGAAACCAAGATATTCATAAACTTCTTTAGCTACAAAAGGAGGCGATTTTTTAAAATCAAAATTTAATGCTTTTTTTTCCACCTCAGTATTTATCTCTTTTGCAAGAGATTCATCTAGATTAAGTAGTTTCGTAGCTTTATTTATTTGTCCAACTATACACTCAACACAATCATTTGTTATATTCATATTTTTACTTTTGTTTTTTCTTATTATAGAAAATCTTTCTTTATATAAGGTAATATTTTATTGCTTTAATAAATAATAATTCATTTTTGGATATTATTCGAGGGTAAAAAAGCAAGAAAATATTTCTTCTTTTCTCTCTTTTTAAAATTATTACATAGGAACAGATGTGGGTTTTTTTAAATTAAAAAAATACAATACAAATGTCAAGACAGAGTTTACTGCTGGGTTAACGACATTTTTGACGATGATGTATATCGTCCCAGTAAATGGATTTATACTTGCAGATGCAGGTCTTCCAATGGATGCAGTTATTACTGCCACTGCTTTAATTACTATTTTAGCTACAATTTTTTCAGGTCTTTGGTCAAATACTCCAATTGCAATGAGTGTTGGTATGGGACTAAATGCTTACTTCTCATACGGTTTAGTTTTAGGTATGAAAATACCTTGGCAAACAGGTTTAGGTATAGTTTTCCTTTCTGGTATTTTATTTGTTATTTTATCTTTTACAAACTTTAGAGTTTGGATTATGACTTCTATTCCACTTAATTTAAGAAGAGCAATTAGTGCAGGTATTGGTACCTTTATTGCTTTTATTGGTTTAAAACAAATGGGTATGATAGTTGCTAGTCCTGCAACATTGGTTACTTTAGGTGATTTTACAAAAGATACTGTTTTATTAGGTACTTTTGGTTTGATTTTGACTTTTATTTTATTTGCATATAATTTAAAAGGTGCCTTTATTTTATCTATTCTTGTAACTTCAATAGTTGGATGGATTTTTGGTATTGGAGCAGCTCCCACATCATTGTTTTCATCTCCTGCATCAATTTCTCCAATATATTTTCAATTAGATATTATGAGTGCAATTAGTTTGTCACTTTTACCTGTTATTATTACATTTTTAGTTACTGATATGTTTGATACTCTAGGTACTTTGACAGGAGTTGGATCAAGAGCTAATCTTTTTCAAGAGAATAATAAAGAAGATAAATCTTTACAAAAAACACTTGAAGCAGATGCCATTGCAACAGTTGGTGGGAGTTTATTG
Source organism: Arcobacter sp. F2176 (assembly GCF_004116465.1). NCBI lineage: Bacteria > Pseudomonadati > Campylobacterota > Epsilonproteobacteria > Campylobacterales > Arcobacteraceae > Arcobacter > Arcobacter sp. F2176. The sequence continues at coordinate 5,627 of NZ_PDJV01000007.1, read as the reverse complement.
GGTGTTTCGACAACTACAGCATTTGTTGAAAGTGCTTCAGGTGTAGAAGCTGGTGGAAGAACAGGATTAACAGCTGTTTTTACAGCTCTTTTATTTATAACAACTCTGTTTATGTTACCACTTTTTAAATCGATTCCACCAAATGCAATTTATCCTATTTTGGTAGTTGTTGGAGTATTGATGTTTAGTGAACTAGGAAAAATAAATTTTGAGAAAGTGGATTTTGCAACTTCAGCAGCAGCTTTTTTTATAGTTTTACTTATGCCATTGACTTATTCAATTACAAATGGTATATCAGCAGGTTTTATTGTTTATACAATTATAAAATTAGTTAAAAAAGAGACAAAAGATATAAATATTGGAATTATTCTTTTAACATTTATTTCTTTATTAGTTTTTATATTAAGAGGTTAGAAATTGCAAGAAAAGTATTATTATGGTTATGAAGAGTTCAAGGAAGATACTCAAGTTTTAGTAAATAAGTGTAGGGATTATGAACCTGAAATTTTGTTGGCAGTTGCAAGGGGTGGGCTTACATTATCTCATCTTATGGGACAAGCTTTAAATATGAGAAATGTCTTTTCTCTTAATTCTATTCATTATGAAGGGGAGTTGAAACTAGACACATTTAATATTTTTAATATTCCTGATGTATCACATGCAAAAAGAGTTTTAGTTATAGATGATATTGTTGATAGTGGCGAAACTATGAGAGAAATTTTAAAAAGATTAAGAGAAAAATTTCCTCATACAGAATTTAGATTAGCTACAATATTTTATAAACCAACTGCATGTATAAGTGCTGATTATTCAGTAAAAATTGCAGATAAGTGGATAGAGTTTTTTTGGGAAATTGATATTATATAATATATTAAGTATATAATATATGTATATTTAGTATATTTTTAGTATAATTTCGTCATTAATAAAATAGGAGAATATATGACCTTTATAGATTTTAAAAAACTTCTTTTGGATGCAGAATTAACGATTCCGAAGTTTACAGCGCTTATTAAAGTAAGTGAAAAAAACATACAAGCATATAAAAAGAAAAAAGAAGTTCCAAACGCTATAGCTGTTGTAGCTGCATGTTTTGCTAAGATGAACCAAGATGGCGTTGATTTTAAAGAAATCATAGAAGAGTTAGACTTAAAGAAAAAAGAGAAAAAAGGTGCTGGCTTCTCTGCTTCAAAAGATAAATCAAAAAGTTAATTAATTTTTTTTAGATATACTTCCCAATAAAAATTTGGGAGTATATTATGTTTATTACAAAACACACAAAAAACTTTTTAATCATTGCTTCATTTATGATGGCACTTGGCATTGCTATTGGTGCTTTTGGAGCACATGGTTTAAAAGCTACTACAGATGAATACTTAATGGCAGTTTACCATACTGGTGTTCAATATCAATTTTATAACACACTTGGACTTTTTGGTGTTGCACTTATCACTTATTTTTTACCAAATTCAAAACAAATTGTTATTTCAGGTTATTTACTTATTTTAGGAACATTAATTTTTTCTTGTTCTTTATATATGTTAGTTATACTGAAACTTTCTTGGCTTGGAGCAATTACACCTTTTGGTGGAACTATTATGATTATTTCATGGATAATTATTGGATTTACAGTACTTAATGAACTTAAAATAAAAGAATAGAAGAGATAAATATAATCTCTTAATAATCATTACATAAAGTTTTTATATAATATATAAATAAATTATTAAAATAGGAGACAATATGGCAGTAAAAGAACACGCATTTGATATTTCAGCAAAGCTTGATATGCAAGAACTTAAAAATGCAGTTATTCAATCGCAAAAAGAAATAGAAAATAGATATGACTTCAAAGGTTTAAAAGCAGAAATTGATTTTAACCAAGGTGCTAAAACAATCACTTTAATATCTTCAAGTGATAATAAAGTTGATGCTATGTATGATATTTTAATTTCAAAGATGAATAAAAGAGGGCTCTCTATAAATTCACTTGATGAAGCAAAAAAAGATGATAGTTCAGGTGGAAATAGAAAATATGTTTATGCAATAGTAGATTCAATCAAACAAGATGAAGCAAAACAAATCCAAGTGGAAATAAAAAATTTAAAATTAAAAGTAAAAGCTGTAAATCAAGGTGATGAGATAAGAGTTACAGGAAAAAATATTGATGATTTACAAACTATAATGAAGCATTTAAAATCAATGGATTTCAAATCACCACTTGTATTTGATAACTTCAAATAAAAAATGATAAATTATGAAGGTTTTATTATTAGAGGATGACTTAGCATTAAGTGATATTTTAAATGACTATTTAATGGACAAAGGTTATGATGTAACTTTATGCAATAAGGGTGAAGATGCTTTAGAAAAATTGATTGATAGTATTTATGACTTTGCAATACTAGATGTAAATACTCCAACTATGTCAGGTCTTGATGTTTTAAAATATATTAGAAATGACTACAAAAGTCAAACTCCTATTATAATCATTACCGCATATCAAGATACAAAGCATTTAAAAACTGCTTTTGAACTTGGGAGTGATGATTATATAAAAAAACCTTTTGATTTAGAAGAGTTAGAACAAAGAATAAATAAGCTTTGTAGATACTTTTCTCTTGGAAAAGTTGACGAAATGAAAATCGATGATAATATCTCTTTTTTACCTTCTGAATCTTTAGTTATAACAAATGGCAAAAAAATAAGAGTAGCTCAAAAAGAAAAAGAAATCTTAAAATATTTTATAACTCACTCTAATAGAGTTATATCCTCAGAGGAATTATTACAAAATATTTGGAAATATGATGAACAACCAACCGATGCAACTATTAGGGTTTATATAAAAAATCTTAGGGAAATTTTAGGAAAAGAAAAAATAGAGACTATACGAGGAATAGGATACAAATTTGAACAAAAATGAAAAAAAAGCTTTATTTAGTTTTTTATTTATATATATAGGCTCGACGGTTTTAATTCTTTTTATTTTATTACTTTCTTATTATAAAAAAGAGATTGATATGGTAGATCGTCGATGTTCAATTGAAATGAGTAGTGCTGCAAATATGCTAAAAGCAAATATCTTAAATGCTTATATGGAAAAGGTACCTTTTATTCCAACTCCATTAAAAAATGAGAATCTAAAGTATGGCCTTTTTGATAAAAATGGGAAAGTAATCTTTTCTCAATTTGAAAATAGTAAGATAGATTTTGATAAAGAGGCTTCTCACAATGAAAGTCACTCTTTTCATGTGGCAAAACTTGAAGAGCACCATGATGAAAAAATTGATATTAAATATATTGTAATTGAAACAAATCAAATAATTAGTGATACACAAAAATTAAAAATCTATATAAGTATTATTTTGCTATTGGCAACTTGTTTTATTGGAGGTATAGGATATTTACTTGCAAAATTACTTTTAAAACCTGTTCGAGAAAAAGTTGAACAAATGGACAAGTTTATAAAAGATTCTGCCCATGAATTAAATACTCCAATTGCAGTTTTGATGACTTCTACTTCTGCTTTAAAACAAGGAAGAAATGCCCAAAAGATGCTAAAGTATATTATAAGTAGTGCTAAACAAATTTCGCAATTATATAATGACATGCATTATAGTGCTTTTAATGAACAAGATATTTTTTTAGATGTTAATATTGATTTTGCTGAGTTGGTAAATGAAAGTGTTGAGTTTTTTCAAGATATTGCTATTACAAAAGGTATTAGGATAAATGAAGAACTTGAACCTTGTGATATTTTTATGGACAAAACAAAAACTCAAAAAATAGTAAATAATCTTATTTCAAATGCAATTAAATATTCAAAAAAAGATGCTCAAATAACTGTAAAACTAAAAGGTACTATTTTTTCTGTTCAAGATTTTGGGATAGGAATTGAACAAAAAGATCAAGAAGAGATTTTCAAAAGATACAAAAGAGGTGAAAATTTTGAAGGTGGATTTGGCATAGGATTAGATATTGTAAATGGAGTTTGTAAAGAGTATGATCTCAAAATTTCATTAAAATCAAGGAAAAATGAAGGTTCTACATTTTTTATTGATTTTAAATCTGTTGCAAAATAAAAAGGATCCTAAAACTTCATACTTAATTCTATCGTACCATTTTTATTCTCTTTTATTTGGGTATCAACATAGTTTCTTTTATTTGATAGTTGTCCTTGAATAGTTTGCATTACATGCCAAAACTTTTCATTAAAAGGTGAACTTATATCTTTTATTTTGTGCTCTTTTATTATGTCTGCTATTATTTCTATGATATGCATATAACAAATTTTATTTATACTTCTTTGTATTCTATATTCATGCATGATTTTTAAATTATTTTGCAAGGCCATTAATTCATCTTTATTTAATAAAGGGTGAGAGATTGGGCTATTTTCAATCTCTTCTTTTAAGTATTGTTTATATGAAGTAATCTCTTTTTCAATAGTTTTTCTCAACTCAGGCTTATATCCTATAATGATATTTTCTATTTCTTCATCACTTGGTTTTGTAATTTGAGCATCATATTTATAAATTACGCCTTGTACATATTCATGATTGATTGCATTTAAAATTTCTATCGCAGTTTGAATATACACATATTTGTCTTCTTTCCCATCTTTGAAACTTACTCCATGTTCTGAAATTATTGGTTTTGGTCCTATGTATTTTAGTTGCATTTCTAGCCTTAAAAAATTATTATTCAATTTATTTTACTATATATTTACTTTTTTTAAATAAATTTTGTATAAAATAATTGATTAAAGGCTAATAAATGAATAATATAATTAAAAATTTTAAAACATCTATTTTAGAAGATACAAAATTTGTGCATCCTGTAAAGTTAACATATAATCAAAATGGAATAGATAAAACTTGGGAAGCAGTTAAAAGCTTCGATTCTGTTGCTGTTTTACTTTATAACATAGATAAAAATGCTTTTCTATTAGTAAAACAATTTAGAGCTCCTGTTTATTTAAATGATAAATCAAACTTGTGTACTTATGAACTTTGTGCTGGGATTATTGATAAAGATATATCTTTGGAAATGATTGTAAAAGAAGAGATTGATGAGGAGTGTGGTTATAATGTTCCGTTAGAAAACATAGAAAAAATCACTTCTTTTTATACAAATGTTGGAATAAGTGGAGGAAAACAAAACTTATACTATGCCCAAATAAATGATAACATGAAAGTGCATAATGGCGGAGGAATCCATGATGAACAAATAGAGACTATGTATCTTCCTATCAATGAGTATAAAGAGTTTATTTATGATGAAAGTAAAGCGAAAACACCAGGATTGATGTTTTCGTTTATTTGGTTTATGGAAAATAAGATATCTAATTAATATCTTTAAAAAATATAAATTACCCAGCTATTTTTAATAGCTAGGTAATTTTTATATAAATAATTCAGCATTATTTTTCAAGTGTTTTTGAAAATTTTAATTTATTGTTAACAATTTCTTGAGCTGCTGGAAGTTCTTTTTTGTCCATATTTGAAAGTTCTTTATCAAGCTCTTTTAATAAGGCACCTCTTGCTTTTGAATCTTCTGTATTATTGATTTTATTTACTAATGTATTTACATTGCTAACTCCATTTGCAAATAATCCAGTCATTCCT